>NZ_MOME01000014.1:0-67974 GCF_001983005.1 Protofrankia sp. BMG5.30
ACCGAACAGATCTGCCGTACCGAACAGATCTGCCGTACCGAACAGATCTGCCGTACCGGCCATACCGGCTGTATCGAACAGGCTGGTCATGAATAGCTCCGGCGGCTGTCCGGTGCCGGTACCTGAGCGCCCTTGTAGTCGACCGGTACACCGCCGAGCGGGTAGTCCTTGCGCTGCGGGTGGCCGATCCAGTCGTCCGGCATCATGATCCTTTCCAGGCCGTCCCGGCCGGAGAAGACRATGCCGAACAGGTCGTAGGTCTCCCGCTCGTGCCAGTCCGCGGTCGGCCAGACATCCATGACGCTGGGGACGGTCGGGTCGTCGTCGGCCACCGAGACCTCCAGCCGGACGCGGCGGCGCCAGGTCATCGACGTCAGGTGGTAGACGGCATGCAGCCGGCGTCCGGTCGGATCGTCGGGATAGTCCGCGCCGGAGACCCCGGAGAGCAGCTCGAAGCGCAGCTGAAGGTCGTCCCGCAGGGTCTGGGCGACCGCGAGCAGATGGTCGCGCCGGACGTGCAGGGTCAGCTCCCCGCGGTCGACGACCACCCGTTCGAGCGCGTCGGTGAGCTGCGGAAAGGCACGCTCGAGGGCGTCGTAGACGGTGTCGGCGTCAGCGTCGCCGAACGGCCGGGAGCTCGAGGCGAGCACCGGCGGGTTGCGGACCAGACCGCCGAAACCGGAGGTGTCACCGGAGCCGGAAGCTCCGAAGGCGTCCTGCCGACGCGGCCCGCCCCTGCCCGACGCCGCGCCGGCCGCCGGTACGAGCTCGCTCATGACGCCGCCTCACCAGTGGAATCCTCGCTCCCGGCACGCCGGCCGGCCGATCCGGCCGATCCGTCCGGCCCGGCGGCCGGCGGCAGGCGCTTGGTCCGGCCGAAGACCGACTCCGGGGGGATGGCGGCCGGGCGCCGGTCGTCGAGGGACGGCTCGACCGCGCCGACCCCGGCCGGCGCCGGAGCGCCCGCCGGCAGGCGGAAGCGCTTGCGGTCGTTGACCGACAGCGTGCGGGTGTCGACGGCACCGGCCGGCAGGCCCGCGCGCGCCGTGGCCACCTCGATCGGCTTCGGGTAGGGCGACTCGCCGACCTTCGTGTAGGCGACCTTGCCGGTGATCGTGCCGGCCAGGATCTTCTCGTGCAGCTTCAGGATCGCGTCCATGAGCATCTCCGRCCGCGGCGGGCAGCCCGGCAGGTACATGTCCACCGGGACGATGTGGTCGACGCCCTGCACGATGGCGTAGTTGTTGAACATCCCACCGCTGCTCGCGCAGACGCCCATGGACAGCACCCACTTGGGCTCGGGCATCTGGTCGTAGATCTGGCGCAGCACCGGGGCCATCTTCTGGCTCACCCGACCCGCGACGATCATGAGGTCGGCCTGCCGGGGGCTGGCCCGGAACACCTCCATCCCGAACCGGGCGAGGTCGTAGCGGCCGGCGCCGGTCGACATCATCTCGATCGCGCAGCAGGCCAGGCCGAACGTCGCCGGCCACAGGGAGGACCGCCGCGACCAGTTGGCCATCTTCTCGACGGTGGTGAGCARCAGGCCGCCGGGCAGCTTCTCTTCTAGTCCCATTCCAGGCCTCCCCGCCGCCACACGTAGGCGTAGGCGACGAAAACGGTCGCGACGAACAGCACCATCTCGACGAGCCCGAAGGTCCCCAGAGCGCCGAACGCGACCGCCCACGGATAGAGGAAGATGATCTCGATGTCGAAGACGATGAACAGCATCGCCGTCAGGTAGAACTTCACCGGAAAACGATGTGGGCCAACCGGCTCGCGCGGCGGTTCGATTCCGCACTCGTACGCGTCGAGCTTGGCGCGGTTGTACCTCTTCGGGCCGACCAGCGCGCCCGTGATCACAGATCCGATCGCGAACGCCGACGCGATCACTAAAAGCACGAGGATCGGCACGTAGTTCGACAGCATGCCGAGCTCCTCTCTACAGGTCCGATGYGGGACGTGGCAGTTTTCGGTTCGCGGTTTTCGGTTCGCTGTTCCGGTTCGCGGCCGTGGGCTCACCGCTGGCCGCCGGGACGCGACCGGCCGCCGGGACGCGGCTGGCGCGGCGAGGACGGCCGGCTCACGGCGCCGACACCGATCACGGTCACCGGTTGTCCCGACTCCGGTCGCCGGGTGCCGCCAGGGAGCCTACGCGACGCCCGCCCCAGACGCGCGGACCGGTTTCCCAGCGGCGATCCGGCGGGCGGAAAAAGCATGATCGGGCTGCCGTTGGCCCCCGGAACGAGCGAGCGTCAATGCACGCCCGCCGCATGTCCGGCCACAAACCGATGCTGTCGATGCGGCCACCGGTCTGTTCACCGGGCGGAAGCCGTGTGCCGGAAAACCGTGACCCCGTGTTTCGCCAGTGCCGCAACCATCCGCTCGGGCCACTCGGGCTGCTCAGGTCGCGGGCGCGAGCCGGGACATAGCGTTGATCAGGCGGTCCAGCGCATCACCCCCTCGCGGGTCGGTGAGATTCGCCAGCAGCTTCAGGGTGAAGCGCATGAGCGTCGGTCGCGGCAGCCCGTAACGGGTCAGTATCCGCATCACGGACGGGTTCCCGATCAGTTCGACGAACACCCGCCCGAGTGTGTAGTAGCCGCCGTAGCGTTGCCGGAGAACGTCCGGGTACGCCTGCAGCGCCCGCTCCCGGGCCGGCCCCTGGGAGCGGGCCAGCGCCTGGACGGCCACTTCGGCCGCGAGCCGTCCGGACTCCATCGCGTAGGCGATCCCCTCGCCGTTGAACGGGTTGACCGTCCCGCCTGCGTCCCCGACCAGCAGCAGGCCGTYGCGATAGTGCGGCGCGCGGTTGAAGGCCATCGGCAGGGCGCCGCCGCGGACCGGCCCGACCGCGTTCTCCTCGGTGTAGCCCCACTCCGGCGGCAGCGCGTTGAGCCATCGCCGCAGCAGGTCCCGGTAGTCGGTGTGCTGGAAGGCGCTGGTGGTGTTGAGCATRCCGAGCCCGACATTGCTCGTCCCGTCGCCCACCCCGAAGATCCACCCATAGCCGGGCAGCAGCCGGGACGCGCCGGGCTTTCCCTCCCACAGCTCCAGATGGGACTCCAGGTAGTCGTCATGCGTGCGGGGGCTGCGGTAGTACTGGCGCACCGCCACCCCCAGCGGACGGTCCTCCCGGCGGCGGATGTCCAGCGACAGCGCCATCCGCGCGCTGTTCCCGTCCGCGGCGATCACCAGTGGGGCGTGGAAGGCCAACGGCTGCCCACCGCGGGACGCCCTGGCCTGCACCCCGACGACCCGCCCGGTGCGCTCGTCGCGGATCGGGCCGGTGACGGTGGTCTCCTCCCGTAGCTGGGCGCCGGCCTTCTCGGCGTGCCGGGCGAGCAGCTCGTCGAAGTCGAGACGGGGCCGGACCAGGCCGTAGTCCGGCCAGTTCGCCAGCTCCGGCCAGGGCAGCTCGAGCCGCAGCCCACCGCCGATGACACGCAGGCCTCGGTTGCGGGCCCATCCGGAACCGGCCTGAACCGTGCCGGTCGCGCTGGCCGCCGGACCAGCGGTGGCACCGGCGTCCGCGGGCGCGCCGGTAGCCGCGGCCGTGCCGGTATCCGCGGGCGCGCCAGTACCAGTGCCAGTGCCGACGCTGGTGCCAGGGCCGGTGCCCATGTCGGCATCGGTGCCGGTGTCGATGCCCATCTCGATCAGGCTGCGCACGGCACGGGGGGTCAGCCCGTCACCGCAGACCTTCTCCCGAGGGAAGCGGGTCTTTTCCAGCAGGACGACAGCGAGCCCGGTCCGGGCCAGGTGGCAGGCGGCCGCCGAGCCGCCGGGGCCGGCACCGACGACTATGACATCGGCATGCTCGGCCTGGACCGCTGTCATGATCACACATCTCCGGATCGCCGGTTGTATTCCCATTTGCTGCGCTGCCGCCGCTCGTGAAGGTTTTCACGAGCGCAACGGCGAGTCTAGGCCCTGCGCCCGTCGTCGGCACAGGCGCCAGGATCGCGCCGACCCCCGCGCCGCGCCGTCCGGCCGGCGCACACAGGCGACACCAGCCAAACAGCTGAACAAACAGCGGACAACAGACGTCAATTTTCACTGATAGTAGCCAGAAAAACCCAGATTTTACCGGACATACCGCATATTCGGGTCCGCGCGACAATCACGGCCGACAATCGACACGGCCAACAATCGACACGGCCGGCAATCGACACGGCCGGCAAAGCCATGGCCGGCAAAGCCATGGCCGACAGGCGCTGGCCGACAGCCCATGGGTCGACAGGCACGACCGGCCGGCACCCGGTCGTGCGCTCCCACCTCCGCCGGCTCCACCGCCCGCGCCGCGCCCATCGGGCCCACCGGACTTACGGAGCCGGCAGGCCACCGCACCCCGCACCCCGCGTGCCCGCGGCCGGCCCGGACGGCAGGCGGCCCGGCCGGCCGGTCTGCCCAGATCACCCGCTGAATGGTGGACGATGCACCGAACGACCATGGGCGTACTGGAAAGACAGTGATTGATCCCGCACGCTGAGGTGCTGCGGAGCATGGGTCGCGCCGTCTCTGATGCGATCCTCTCGTAGAGCCGCATCCACACCGGATGCGCCGGACAGGAGCAGAACACAGATGAGCCGCGAGACCGTGACGCTGTCCACCGCGGACGGGCCCATGCAGGCCGCCGTCGCCCACCCGGCCGACAGGCCTCGAGGCGGGGTCGTCGTCGTTCAGGAGGCGTTCGGGCTCACCGACCACATCGTGGACGTGTGCGACCGGTTCGCCACCGCCGGCTGGCGCGCCATCGCGCCAGCCCTCTTCCACCGGGTGGGCTCGCCGGTCTTCCCCTACGGCGGGGACTTCACCGCGGTCCGGCAGGCCATGCAGACACTCAACAGCCTCGACATCCTGGAGGACGTCGACGCGAGCATGGCCCTGCTCGCCGACGAGGGGACCGCCGTCGACCGCATCGCGGTGGTCGGCTTCTGCATGGGCGGGTCGGTCGCCACCATCGCGGCCGTCCACCGCCCGCTCGGGGCCGCCGTGAGCTTCTACGGCGGCGGGCTCGCCGAGGGCAGGTTCGGCGAGGCACCTCTGATCGAGATCGCGCCCCGCCTGCAGGCCCCCTGGCTGGGCCTGTTCGGCGACCGCGACCAGGGCATCCCGGTGGAGCAGGTCGAGGCCCTCCGGTCGGCCGCGCGGGAGGCGGCCGTGCCCACGCAGGTCGTCCGCTATCCGGATGCCGAGCACGGGTTCCACTGCGACGCCCGGCCCGCCGTGTACAACGCCGCCGCGGCCGAGGACGCCTGGGCCCGCACCCTGACCTGGCTGGACGCCCACATCCCAACCTGACCATCCGGACCCGCCCGTCCGCCCGTCCGATCGACCGGCCCGCCTGGTCTCTCAGCCCCGGTCATCCGGGCCGCCACCGGCCGGCCACCAGCCGGCCACCGGCCGGCCACCAGCCACTGCCAGCCACTGCCGGCCAGGCCAGGCAAGCCGTCAGGCCGGACGCCAGGCGCGGTGCAGGGCCACGATGCCGCCGGTGAGGTTGCGCCAGCCCACCCTGGTCCAGCCCGCGCCGGCGATGCGGTCGGCAAGGGCCGACTGGTCCGGCCAGGCCCGGATCGACTCGGCCAGGTAGACGTACGCGTCCGGGCTGCTGCTGACGAGCCGGGCGAGGCCGGGCAACGCCCGCATCAGGTACTCCGTGTAGACCGTGCGCCACGGCGCCCAGGTCGGGCGGCTGAACTCGCAGATCACCAGACGCCCGCCCGGACGGGTCACCCGTGCCAGCTCCGCCAGGCACACCTCGACGTCGACCACGTTGCGCAGGCCGAACGAGACCGTCACCCGGTCGAAGGAGGCCGCCGCGAACGGCAGCGCGAGCCCGTCCCCGGCGACCAGCGCCACCGCGCCACCGCCGGGGGCGGCCGGGCGCTGACGCAGGCGGTGCTGCCCGACCCTGAGCATGCCCAGCGAGAAGTCGCAGGCCACGACCGAGGCGCCACGGGCGGCGAACGCCCGCGACGAGGTGCCGGTACCGGCTGCCAGATCCAGTACCCGCAGCCCCGGGCGCAGGTCCAGGGCGTCCGCGGTGGCGCCGCGCCAGGTGCGGTCCAGACCGGCCGAGAGCACCGCGTTGGTCAGGTCGTAGCGCCGGGCGACACCGTCGAACATGGCCGCGACCTCGTCCGGCCGCTTCTCCGGCCCGGCCACCCGCGCCGGAGCCTCACCCACGGGGCCCGCCGGGCTCCTCGTACTTCGCATGCTTCTTCCCAGGCTCCCCGTAATTCTTTCCGGGACTCGCGGGCTTCGCGAACTTCCCAGGTCCTCCGGACCGCGCGGGCTGCGCGCTCTTCGCAGGCCCTGCGGACGTTGCCGGCCTGCCGGTCCTGTCGTATTTTCCAGGCCTTCCCCGCGCTCCGGGCCTGCCGCTTCCGCTCGGCTTCCCGGGCTTCCCGAGCTTCCCGGGTCTTCCAGGATTTTTCGGTTCTCTGGATTTTTCGAGCCTGCCGGGATTTCCGGATCCGCCGGGCCCGCCGGGATGGCACTCACCGCGACACCGCCGCGGTTCCGGCACCGTCGGTGAATCCGGCCCCGGGGCCGGCCCCCGGCCCAGCCGTGGGCACGACCGCTGGTCTCCCGGCCGCGGTGACGGGCGGCGAGGAGGCGGCCGCGGCGATGCCGGCGGCCAGCGGATCCGTACGGGCGGCCGTGGCCAGCGCCGCGGCCACGGCGTCCCAGTCGGTGCCGGCGCCGATCGCCGCCAGCCGCTGCCGCGTCGCGGCGTCACACAGCGCACCGGCGACACCGGCCTCGTACAGGTCACGGGCGGACACGCCCAGCGCTGCGGCCACAGCGTGCTCACGGCCGATATCGGTGTCGAACATGGCCGGGTCGTCGGTGGCCAGCGAGCAGCGCACCCCCGCGTCGACCAGCGCGGGCAGGGGATGCCCGGCAAGATCCGCCACCGAACGTGTCCGCAGGTTGGACACCGGGCAGACGTCCAGGACGATGTCCCGATCGACGAGCTCCGCCACGAGACCGGGATCGTCCAGGGCGCGGATGCCGTGCCGGATGCGGCGCGCGCCCAGGGCGTCCAACGCGCCGCGGATCGAGGCCGGCCCGCTGCTCTCCCCCGCGTGCGGGACGGCGGCCAGACCGCCGTCGGCGGCGATGGCGAACGCCCGCGCGTACGGTTCGGGCGGGTGGCCGGCTTCCGGCCCGCCCAGCCCCAGGCCGACGATCCCCCGGTCGCGGAACCGGACCGCCTGACGGGCCACCTCGCAGGCCTCCTCCGGAGGCAGGACACGGTCGATGTCGGGGGTGAGGCCCATGTGCAGGCCGAACCGTTCGCGGGCCTCTGCCACCCCGTCGGCGTAGCCATTGAAGATCTCTTCCCAGGAGATCCCGCGCCGGACGCGGAACCACGGGGAGAAGATCCCCTCCACGTAGACCGCGCCGTGCGCGGCCGCCTCGGCGGCATAGTCGACGACGACCTGACGGAAGTCCTCGGCGGTGCGCATCACGTGCGTGGTGAGGACCCAGACCTCGATGAAGTGGTCGAAGTCCCGGAAGCGGTACAGCTCGGTGAGCTCCTCGACCGTCGTGGCCGGCAGTGTCTCCCCGTTGCGCCGGGCCATCGCCAGCAGGGTCGCCGGACGGACCGTGCCCTCCAGGTGAACATGCAGTTCGATCTTTGGTCCGGTGGGCGGTCCGGTAGGCGGGCCAGCGGGCACGGTCACCCCGACAGGCTAGCCGTCCCCTCCCGCCCAGGTGCGCGGACAGCCGCCCTCCCCCGCCCCGCCGGGCGCCCAGGCACGTGCCCTCGAACGGAGCCGTGACGTCGAAAACATGGGCGCGGGAGGGCCGTGGAGCACGTCACCGCACCTCTCGCGTGCTCCTCCAGCCGCTCGGGGCAGCCTAGGTGGTGGCGACGATCGGTAGGGCGGTCGAGGAGAAGTGTGAGGCCACCCGGTCGTCCACGGGGTCCTGCGCCGGATCGCGGTGTACGACCAGGTGCTGGTAGAGGGTGTCGCGCTGCGCCGRTGTCCGGTCGGCCGCGCGGATGAGGTGGATGAGTTCGGTGCGGTTGGTCCGGTGCCGGGCGCCGGCCGAGGAGACCACGTTCTCCTCCAGCATCACCGAACCCAGGTCGTCGGCGCCCATGTGCAGGGTGAGCTGGCCGACCTCCTTGCCGGTCGTCAGYCACGAGCCCTGCAGGTGCGCGATGTTGTCGAAGAACAGCCGGGCCACCGCCACCAGCCGCAGGTACTCGATGGTCGACGCCTGGGTGCGTCCGCGCAGGTGGTTGTTTTCCGGCTGGTAGGTCCACGGGATGAACGACCGGAAGCCACCGGTGCGGTCCTGCACGTCACGGATCATCCGCAGGTGCTCGATGCGCTCGGCGTTGGTCTCCCCGGTGCCCATCATGAACGTCGCGGTCGACTCAAGACCGAGGCCGTGAGCGGTCTCCATCACCGACAGCCACACGTGCCCGGGTTCCTTCAGCGGGGCGATCGCGTGCCGGGGACGTTCGGTGAGGATCTCCGCACCCGCGCCGGCGAAGCTGTCGAGCCCGGCGTCCCGCAGCCGGACGATGACGTCGGTGAAGCTCAGCCCGGACGTCCGGGCGATGTGGACGACCTCGCTGGCGCCCAGCGAGTGCAGCGCCAACTGGGGGTAGACCCGCTTGATCGCGGCAAAGGTGCCCTCGTACCACTCGATGCCGAACTCGGGATGGTGGCCGCCCTGGRGCATGATCTGGGTCGCGCCCAGCTCGACGGCCTCGCCGCATCTGGTGAGGATGTCGTCGACGTCGCGGACCCAGCCCTCCTTGTGGCCGGGCGCCCGGTAGAACGCGCAGAACCGGCAGGCGGTCACGCACACGTTCGTGTAGTTGATGTTCCTGTCGATGATGTAGGTGACGATGTCGTCCGGGAAGCGGCGGCGGCGGGCGGCGTCGGCGGCCCGGCCGAGCGCGTGCAGCGGCGCCCTGGTGTACAGCAGCAGCGCCTCGTCGGCGGTGATCCGCCCGCCGTCCGCGGCACGCGCGAGCACGGACGAGACCGTCTGGTCGCCGGCCGCCGCTGTTCCCGCGGCCGCCGCCGCTGCGGTCGGGGCTGACGGGCCCGCCTGCGCGGACGGGGAATCACTGCCGGCATCCACAAGGCTCACCCTGCGATGGTACGGCGGGCCACCTCCACCCGGCGCCGATCCCGCCCCGTTCGCACTCGCCCCCGGCCCGCCGTACTTCCTCGGCCACCTCCGTTTCCTGGGCCGTCTCCTCGATCGCCCGGCTTCCGGGCACCATCCCGGCCGCGCGTCACGATCACCAGCCCGGCCACCTCGCCAACGGGGCCATCGATACCAACGGGGTCGTCGATACCAACGGGTCGTCGGCCGACGCACCGCTCGGCACCTACCGGCGATTTCGCCCGGCATCTACCGGCGATTTTGTCGGTACCGTCCGCCAGACCTCGGTACCGTCCAGCGGACCAATGAGGCGCAGGCATGTTCCCGACGGTGAGCGTCCGGCACCGAGCCGGATTATCCGCCGGCCCACCGAACCGATGACACGACCGGCTTCTTCCTGATTTCTCCCGTCCTGCCGGAATATCCGCGCTCCGGATCACCGGCGGGGAAAGAGCACCGTAAATGCCCGCGTGCCACGCCGACGCCAACGCGCATGTTGAGGCACCTCACTCTCCGATGCGGCAGGATGAGTAAAAAATTCTTCCGGTGGCTCTGTCCGACCCCTGCGCATCCGGTCCGGCCACGGCCACATGGCACCAGGAGTCGCATGTGGACGCACTGACCACTACTGGCCCTGACGGCTCGACATCGGCGGATGTCGACACCGACATGCTGATCATCGGAGCCGGCCCGGCCGGCCTCTTCGGCGCCTACTACGCCGGATTCCGCGGGCTGTCCGTGACGGTGATGGACTCGCTTCCCGAGGCGGGCGGTCAGGTCACCGCAATGTACCCGGAAAAGGTGATCTACGACGTGGCCGGGTTCCCCGCGGTACGGGGCCGGGAGCTCATCGCCGCCCTCGTCGCCCAGGCCGGCGCGTTCTCCCCCAGCTACCTGCTCGGCCAGCAGGCAACCGAACTGGCCCACGAGGCCGACGCCGTCGTGGTCACCAGCGCGCAGGGGACACGGGTGCGGGCGAAGGCCGTTGTCATCACCGGCGGGCTCGGGACGTTCACGCCGCGCCCACTGCCCGTCGGCAGCGATCATCTCGGTCGCGGCCTGGTCTACTTCGTCCCGAAACTGGACGTCTACGCCAACGCCGACGTCGTCATCGTCGGCGGGGGCGACAGCGCCTTCGACTGGGCGCTCGCCCTGGAGCCGCTGGCCCGGTCGGTGACTCTCGTCCACCGGCGGGACCGGTTCCGCGCACACGCGCACACCGTCGAGAAGGTGCTGTCCTCCAGCGTCGAGGTGCTCACGCACACCGAGGTCGCGGCCATCCACGGAGACAACCAGGTGGAGAAGGTCGAACTGGTGAACAACAGGTCCGGCGACCGCCAGGTCCGCCCGGCCCAGGGGATCGTCGCCGCCCTCGGGTTCACCGCCGATCTCGGCCCCCTGACCCGCTGGAACCTGACCGTCGAGAAGCGTCACATCGTGGTGGACACGACCATGGCGACCGGAGTCGAGCGGGTCTTCGCCGCCGGCGACATCACCGAGTACCCGGGCAAGGTGCGTCTGATCGCGACCGGTTTCGGCGAGGTAGCGACCGCGGTGAACAACGCGGCACCGATCATCGACCCGTCCGCCAAGGTCTTCCCGGGCCACAGCTCCGACGACGGCCCCGCCGCCTGACACCCCAGAGCACCGCCGGGGACGCCTGGGCCCCTGATGACCCGGGCGTCCTGATGATCCGGCATGCGCCGTCCACGACGGCCGCGTTCTCTCCGCACGCCCTCCGTACCGCTCGGATGTACCGCCCGAAGTTGTTTTACATTGTTCAAAATTATTTGACGTTGTTCGATTCGGCCRTGCGGGTTCGACGCCGTGCGGCCGCATCCACAAACGACCCGCCGCCCCGGGCGGGCGCCCTCCGACGGAGGCATCCTCCACGCCGTCCGGCTGAATCGCCATCCGACCGGACCCCGCACGGCCAGACCTGGCGACGCAGCCACCGACCGGAGGGGGCAGCCCGACAACGACATCACCGACCTGGCTGACGACGCCTGGGCCCACCGTCACACCGATGAGTCATCCGGCGGGATCAGATCACCGTCCGGCACAACGCCGCCGTTATACGACGAGACCACCATTCACCCTCGGTGGTCGCCCGACGAATGGGCCATTACCGTCAAGCAGCCAGCGGCGGTGCGACCGGTACCCCCCGATATCTCCCACGTGATCACATCCTGGCGGGGGCGGCCAGCGGCGGTGCGGCGGTGCGGCGGTGCGGCGGTGTACCCGTACTCCCGACGAACGCGCCATTACCCGACGAGCGCGCCGCCGGCGCAAACTGGTGGGCATGCGGGGTCTACTGGTGATCGGGCACGGCTCACGGCGGGACGAGGCGAACGCAACCGTCCGCGAGGTCGCCCGCCTGCTCACCATGCCCGGCCGGGCCACTGCCGCCGCACCCGGCGCACCCAGCCAAGCCGTGACCGCCACGTCCGGCCGTCCCACAACCTCTACTTCTGGTTCCACATCCGGTCAGGTCACACCTCCCGCACCCGGCCAGGGCACACCCTCCGCAGCCGGCCAGGCCGCGGCCTGCGCGCTCAGGCAGGAAGMGGCTTCCGCGCTCGGGCGGGGGGCAACTCCCGTGCTCGACCCGTCCGGCTCGTCCCGCCTGTCCCACCCGTCCGGCCGGTCCAGCGCTTCCGGGCCATCCGACACTTCCGGGTCGTTCGATGCTTCCAGACGTGTGACGGGCCCCATGCGCGATCCGGCAACGGGCACCGTATCTGACGATCTTGAGGCCTCGTCCTGCGAGTTCGAAACCCCGTATGCCGAGCCCGGTCCTGGCGTGACGGGTGGTCACCGTCAGATCCGCTGGCACGCCGTGGAGCCGGCCTTCCTGGACGTGGTCCAGCCCGACATCATGACCGGCTACGCCAACCTGGCCGCCGCCGGCTGTACCGAGATCGTGGCCCACCCGTTCTTCCTGTTCGACGGCAGCCACACGTCGCGGGACATCCCGGCCGCCCTCGCCCGGGCCCGGGAGCGCTTCCCGCACACCCGCTGGACGCTGACCGCGCCGCTCGGGCTGCATCCCGGCGTGCTGACCGCCGTCACCGCCCGCATCGACGACGCCCTCACCGGCCATGCCTTCGCCCCGGACGAGCCCTGGCCGGACGGGCTCCGATGACAGCGATGACAGATATCACTTAATACATCACTGGATGTGATGCTCGACGACGGCGGTGGCAGGCACCGACCCGCTCACACCAGGCTCGCGCCCACTCCGAACGGGCTCACACCCCGACCAGACCCCCGAACACCGATCAGCCGACCACCCGCCTCGTCTCACCCCACCCTGCCCCGTCCCGATCAGGACAATCCCCAAACAGGACAATGAGGGTCGAAACGGCTGCCACAGCGACCGTTTGATCCCTCGTTCGTATGGTCCGGCAGTATTCGGTCATCTGTTTTTGATTGATTTCGGGACGGATCCGCGTTGGCTGGCCGACGCTTCAGCCGAGCGGGCCCTGGTGACGGCGTCGGCGACCGCCGCGGCCAGGGGATGGATGCCGGGCTCGGTCGCCACCGCGTCCACCCGGACGCCGGCGCGCCGACAGGCCTCGACAGTGCGCCGCCCTATCGCGGCCACCATGATCCCATCCGGTAGGGAGCCGTACAGCGCGACGGTCGCGCGGACCGCGGTCGACGACGCGAACGCCACCGCGTGCAGATCGCCGTGCCGGATCTCCTCGACGATCCGCGGGTCGGGTTCGGCGACAACATCGGTCAGGAGGCTGATCCGACGCACCGTTTCCGCTCCGGCGGGCGGCGACGCGGACGCGCACACCACCACCCGGACGCTGCCGCTCACCACCCCGGAGCCGAGTGGCAGCCGGCGCCTGTCCCGCCCGCGGGAAGGCTCCTCCGTGCTCCGCACATCAGCGGACTCCGTGCTCCGCGCACCGACAGAGCTCGTGCCCCGCACGTCAGCGGATGATCCCGCCCGCTGCGTGCCAGCGGGCTCCACGGTCCGCGGCTGTGCGCCGCGCGTGTCGGCTGGCTCCGAGCCACCGGCGGGCCCCGCGTCACAGGCGCTGACGGGCAGCCGGACGCAGGACAGCCCAAGGGCCTCCAACGCGACCTCCGCCTCGGCGTCGGCGGCCACCAGCACGAGCCCGGCAAGCGCCCGGATGTCGTGGCCTGCCCGGCGCAGCAGCGCGACCACCGCCGCGACCTCCGCGACACCCGCCAGCACCAGCGCGTCCGCGTCGGTGAGCGCAGCCAGCAGCGGCGCCGGGTCGGCCACCGGCCCGGGACGCGAGACCGTGCTCTCCACGGCGTCCGCGCCGAGCGCGCGCAACCGGGTGACCAACAGCCCGGGACGCGGTCTCGTCCGCGGGACGAGAACCCGGACTCCCGCCAGCGGACGGCCGGCACCGGCGTCCACAGCCGGCGAGCCGGCGGCGGATCCGTACGGATCATCATAACTGTCCGTTGTGCCGTAAATATCGGCATTGCGGAGACTGTCGATGTCATCGCCGGGGCTGTCGGTGTCACCGGGGCCGGCTCCATTCCAGAAGCGCGGTCTCACCGTCGCCCGGTCCGGCCGGTTGTTGGCGTCGCAGGGGCCCGCACCGTTGCCGCCTGCGGCGGTGTCGGTGCCTGCGGCGGTGCCGGTGCCGGTGCCGGTGAGGCTGTCGCGGCTGCCGTCGCCGTTGACAGCACGGGGACGGCAGCCGTGGCTGCCGCTGTCCGGAGGCGGGAGGATCCGGGGTACCGCGTCGTGACGGGCCGCGACGTCACCGATCACCACAACAGCTGGTGATCGCACACCCCGCGCAACCGCGTCGACCACGATCGTGTCGAGGGTGCCGCGCACGACCCGCTGCGCCGGCGTGGTGGCGCGTTCGATCACCGCGACAGGCGTGTCGGGTGACCGCCCGCCCTCGATGAGGGCCGCGGTGACGTCGGCGAGCCGGGCGACCCCCATCAGCACGACGATGGTCATCCGGGACGCGCCGAGTGCCGCCCAGTCGATGGTGGAGTCGGGATGCCCTGGCTGCAGATGACCGGAGACGACCGCGACATCCTGCGCGACGCCACGGTGGGTGACCGGAATACCTGCATAGGCGGGGGCCGCGAACGCCGAGGTCACTCCCGGGACAACGGTGCAGCGCACCCCGGCGAGCCGGCACGCCTCCGCCTCCTCGCCGCCACGGCCGAGCAGGAACGGGTCCCCGCCCTTGAGCCGGACGACCCTGCGGCCCGCGAGTGCCCGTTCGACCAGCAGCGCGTTGATGCCCTCCTGGGTGCGAGTAAGCGCGCCAGCGCTCTTGCCGCTGTAAACAATCTCCGCCTCGGGCCGGACGTATCCGAGAACGTCAGTGGACACCAGGCGGTCGGTGACGACGACATCGGCCGCACCGAGCAGTTCCCGACCGCGGACAGTGAGCAACCCTGGATCACCAGGCCCTGCCCCGACCAGCCAGACCTCCCCGTGGGGGCGCTCCGGGCCGTTCACGATCTCCTGCCCAGGCGGGTCAGCCCCCGGTAGGTCATCACCCTCACCGCCGCCGTACCCGCCCGTGGGCCAGGGCCGAGCGGTCCGACCTCCCGGCACCTCACCAGCCTCACCTCAGCCCCACCGCTGCCGCGCTGACCCTCGCTCATCCCTGCGACGCTACCGCCCACGCGCACCCCGCACCCCGGGCACGAACCCGGCCGGCCAGTAGGTGGAAACCGTTGCTACCACAGCGATTTTCACCTACGGCCGCGGAAGCCGTAGGTGAAAAAGGCTACCGTAACGACGGTTTCCACCTACGACTCCCGCGGCAACTCGCCTCGCCAGGCCGGGGCGGGCAGTCGTCACCGACGGCTTCCGGAAAGGAGATCCGAGACAGCGGCGGAAAGAAGAAAGGCGAAGAGGAACAGGCAGAAGGCTCAGTGGCTCAGTGGATGCCGCATTCGGTTTTGGTTGAACCGACCCAGCGGCCGGCACGTCCCTGGCCGCRCTGGGTGCACGGCCAGCAGCCGACCGAGTCGTAACCGTCGGAGAGCAACGGGTTGACGATGATGCCGTGCTCGCGGACGTAACGCTCGACGTCCTCGTCCGTCCATGCCGCCAACGGATGGATCTTCACCTTGCCGCGGCGCTCGTCCCACCCCACGACCGGCAGGTTCCCGCGGTTGGCGCTCTCGGCCCGCCGTGAGCCCGCCGCCCAGGCCTGGTACGGCGCGAGTGCCCGGTCCAGGGGCACGACCTTGCGCATCCGGCAGCACTGGTCCGGGTCACGCTCGAACAGCCGCGGTCCGTACACGGCGTCCTGGCCGGCCACGGTGAGCTGCGGGGCCGCACTGATCAGCGGCAGGCCGTAACGGTGCCGGACCGCGTCCCGGGTGCCGATCGTCTCGGCGAAATGGTAGCCGGTATCGATGAACACCACCGGGACGTCCGAGCGGATCCGGGAGAGCATGTCGACGAGCACCGCTTCGGCCATGGACGCGGCGACGGCGAGCCCGGTACCGAACCGCTCCACCGCCCAGCCCAGGATCTCCTCGGCCGGCGCGCCCGCCAGCTCGTCGCCGGCGCGTAGGGCCCGGGCCTTCAGTGCGGTGTCCATCAGTGTCCCTCCTTGCGTTGCCGCGACCGTTGCCGCGGCGGCTGCCGTTCTCCCTGCATGCCGAACAGACCGCTGCCGGACCAGACAAGCGCGGGTCTGGGCAGGGGCCGGGCGGGACGGCACCGAACGGGTTCAGTGCCGGATGGGTTCAGTGCCGGCGGGCCGCTGGGGTGCGGGGATCCACCCGTGGTTCAGTGCCCGACGGGTTCAGTGCCCGACGCGGCTGGCGTCACCGCGACCGCGAGTGCGGTCAGACTCAGCCGGAACGCCCGTCGACAGCTACCGCACGACCACTGGCCGTGCCCGGATCCAGCGGAGGCTTCCCCGGCCTCGGCCGGCAGGTAGGGGACAAGGTCCTCCTCGCCGCAGTACGGGCAGTAGAACGGGACCGAATGCGCGCTGGCCATCAGCTGCCGCCACCGCGCTCGCCCGGCGTGCCCGCCGCCGAACCGGCCCCGCCGGCCGCGGTACCGCTGGCCGCGGTATCGCCAGGCGCACGGCCCCCGCCGGCTGTGCGGCCCCCATCGGAGACACCGACCCCGCCGGTGGCACGGCCTGCGCCGGCGCTACTGGCGGCGCCGGCACCGCCGGGGACGCCGGCTCGCACGGATGCGACGGAGAGCGCGGACTCGTCCACCCGTTCCACCCAGTCCGCGAAGGACTCGCCCGCGCCGCGGTCCGCGGAGTAGGCGCGCAGCAGGCCGTCGACGTAGTCGACGACCCCGACGGAGGTGACCTTCAGCCCTCGGGACTTCCGACCGAGCCGCGACCGGGTGCCGAGATGACCACCGAGGTGGACCTGGAACCCCTCGACGAGTTCCCCGGAGGCGTCCGGCACCAGGGAGCCCTTGAGCCCGATGTCGGCGACCTGGAAACGCGCGCAGGCGTTGGGGCAGCCGTTGACGTGGATGCCGATCGGCTCGTCGAAGTCCGGCAGGCGGCGCTCGAGCTCGTCGATCAGCGAACCGGCCTTCCCCTTGGTCTCGACGATGGCGAGCTTGCAGAACTGGATACCGGTGCAGGCCATGGTGCCGCGCCGGAACACACTCGGCCGTACGACCAGGTCGAGCGCGGTGAGCTCGGCCTCCAGCTCGTCGACCCGGGCCGGGTCGACGTCGAGGATGACCAGCTTCTGCGTGGTCGTCGCTCGGATGCGGCCGGCGGCGAAACGGTCGGAGAGGTCAGCGACGGCGGCGAGCGTGGTACCGCTCAGCCGTCCGGCGCGGGGGGCGAAGCCGACCGCGAAGCGGCCGTCGCGCTGCTGGTGGACGCCGATGTGGTCACGTCCCTCGTTACGCGGCGGCGCCGGGGGTGGGCCGTCGGGCAGCGCCGTGGCCAGGTACTCCTTCTCCAGGGTGGCGCGGACCCACTCGGGCCCCATGTCGGCCACCAGGAACTTCAGCCGGGCCCGGGTGCGCATCCGCCGGTAGCCGTAGTCCCGGAACAGGCTGGCCACGGCGTGCCAGACCTCGGCGACCCGGTCGGGGGGCACGAAGGTGCCGAGCCTGACCCCCAGCTTCGGGTTGGTCGACAGGCCGCCGCCGACCCACAGGTCGTAGCCGGGACCGAACTCGGGGTGAACGACACCGACGAACGCGATGTCGTTGATCTCGTGCAGCGTGCAGTGGTCGGCGCAGCCGGAGATGGCGCTTTTGAACTTGCGCGGCAGGTTGCTCAGGGACTCGTCGCCCACGTAGCGCCGGACGGTCTCCTCGATCGCCGGGGTGGCGTCGATGACCTCGTCGCCGTCGACGCCGGCCAGCGGGCAGCCGAGAATGACGCGGGGGGTGTCACCGCATGCCTCGGCCGTCGTCAGCCCGGCGCCCTCGAGCGCTGCCCAGATCGCCGGCACGTCCTCGATGCGGATCCAGTGGAGCTGGATGTTCTGCCGGTCGGTGACGTCGGCTACGTCCCGCCCGTAGCGGGTGGAGATCCCGGCGACGACGCGGAGCTGGTCGCTGGTCAGCTGGCCGCCGTCGAGGCGGATGCGCTGCATGAAGAACGGCGCCTCGAGCTCCTCGGGCTCCAGGACTGCCGTCTTGCCGCCGTCGATGCCCTCCCTGCGCTGGGTGTACAGCCCCCACCAGCGGAACCGCCCCCGAAGATCCTGGGGGTCGATGCCGGCGAAGCCCGTGTACGGGTAACGGTTGAGGATCCGGTCCCGGACGGCCAGGCCGTCCTGGTCCTTCTTCATCCGCTCGTTGGGGTTGAGGGGCTCCAGGTGGCCGAGCGCCCACTGGCCCTGCCCCTTCGGACGGGAYGGGCGCGCGGAACGGGAGCGTGCGGGGGTCGTCATCGAATCTCTCGCAACCGTGTGCGGGGTGCGCCGACAACATGCCGACAGCATGAGGTGGCGCGACGGAAAGGTCAGCGGTGGAAAGGTCAGATGTGACGCGGACAGACCGCGCTGGCGACCCTGAGCAGGTCGACATGCAGGCG
Organism: Protofrankia sp. BMG5.30; assembly: GCF_001983005.1. Taxonomy (NCBI): domain Bacteria; kingdom Bacillati; phylum Actinomycetota; class Actinomycetes; order Frankiales; family Frankiaceae; genus Protofrankia; species Protofrankia sp. BMG5.30. Next base: position 18,168 of record NZ_MOME01000014.1, read on the forward strand.
CGCAACCAGTCCGAAGTCGACCAGGGTCGCGAAGTCCGCCGAGGTGTGGCCGGCGGGCGTGAAGCCGGTCCACGGGAGGTCCGAACCAAAGTCCGTCATGCCTGAACCGGTCAGACGGAGATCCGGGCGTGCGGTCACGGACCCATGCTTTCACATCGAGCGCCCGCAAGACAGCGAATGCACCCAGAATCAGGATAAAATTACGGAGCGTCCAAAATTTGGATGGATGCCGTTGGATGGATGCCGTTGGATGGATGCCGGCCGGTCGTCCGGGCCATCCGATTTCATTGTTCAGCAGACTGGTGGATAAACGGGTCAACGACAATAAACAGATCGACCGGTCGGACAGATCTCGACCGGTCGACGGCGCCGCCGGCTCGGCGCGGGGCCGTCGCCTGACTGTCGTCGCCTGACTGTCGTCGCCTGACTGTCGTCGCCTGACTGTCGTCGCCTGACTGTCGTCGCCTGACTGTCGTCGCCTGACTGTCGTCGTGCGCTCGGCGGGCCGCCTCGCGCGAGCCGCGGCCGGTCGACGGTTCGGCGCGGAAGCGGCCAGCCCGGTCGTGCCCCGGGCCGGCCGATGGTTCAGCTCTGGACCGGCCGGCTTGCGACAGTTCGGACGGGAGCACGTCCGCACACGTCTCGCAGGCGGTCGACCAGGCTGTCGATGGCGAGGCCCTTCTCGATCAGGGCGTGCGCGCCGAGCGTCGAAGCCTGTTCGCCGAGAGCCCGCTCGGAGAAACCGGTGAAGATGACGACCCGGGCCCGGGGCACCGTCCGGCGAATCACGGGTAACGCCGTGAGGCCGTCCATGACGGGCATGGCGACGTCCAGCAGGACGAGGTCGGGGTCGGTACGCGAAACGATCTCAATTGCCTCGGCCCCGTCCCTGGCCCGGCCGACGATCACGAAATCGGGCTCCATGTCCAACAGGAGACAAACGAGATCGCGTACGCCGTCGGCATCGTCGGCCACCACGACGCGGACGGCATCCTGCACACCTGGCTCTCCGTCCATATCCGACGTTCTACGCTGTGCCGGTACCACCCGCCCATCGTCATTCAGGATGGTTTCCGGAGCTAGCCCCCCGGCGAATCCCCCAAAGGGAGGACAGCTACCGGCAAAGGGAGGACATCCGCTGGCACCGGACACCCACAATCACACCTGTTCATAATCGCGAAACGATGCGGAACGACCGTGCGTGGATTGTCATCGATGTCCGGCCGGCGGCAACACCGATGACGGCTGCCGGTAACCTTCGGCCGCCCGAACCGGCGGATCCGATGTCGGTCGGCTCACCGCCCCGCACCCGGCCGCCCGGCCCACCCGCACCGGCGGGGCATCCGCGGGGCGCTCTACCCATTGGGGCCAATGGGGGTCCAAGGGGTCAATGGGGGTCCGCAAGGAGGACCTGGACGCCTACGAGGCCAACGAGGCCAACGAGGCCAACGAGGCCTTCGGGTCCAAGGGGTCAATGGGGGTCCACAAGGGCCATGGCCCGTATGGGCCGCGCAAGTTCCTGGTCCGGCATCCACGGCACCCTGCATATTGGCGGGCCACACCCCGGGCCTGATCGGTGGGGCTGTGCCCCGGGTCCGCCTGGCGGTCTAACGTCCCGAGCCGGATCCCGTTGGGGCCACGTCCTGTTTGAGCGCGAGCCAGGGCCACCACCTTGATCCCGAGCCGGGTCCGTGGGGCCACGCTCTGAGCTGGGCCCGAGTCGGGCTGTGCCCCGGGTTCCGGTTCACCCGCGCCGACGGCACCTATATGATCATCCTCAGGGGCGGGCCGAGCGGCAGGTGCTGACCCAGCGTGCCAGCGGCATCCGACCGGGCGGCGTCCGCGGACCATCGCCGCACCGGAGCGTCGCCTGTGCCGGGCCACTGTGCCGGGCCCCTGTTCCAGACCGCTGCGCCGGGCCACCCATACCGACGTGACATCTGCGCCGGTGTCACAGGCTGTAGGCAGCCCACCGGACTCCGCGAACGTCCGGGTACGGTTGGCCACCGGATTCCACGCGTGGCCACCGAGGGCGGCCGCCAGGGATGAGCCGGCAGCACGGCCACCGGCACCGATGCCACCGATGTTGCCTGTGCCACCTGTGCCACCGATGGCACCGGTGCCGCCGATGTCGGTGCCGACACGCGCGGACGCACGCCCATGCCGTTCGATCCAGATGGCCGCCCCCGTACCCCTCGTCCTCCTCATACGCGACCGTTGGCGCGCGGGGGCGCGTCGCCGAGAACAACGAAACCGACGAGCAACGGGCTTCGCTCCACAAACCGCGACGGTCAGATCCTCGACGGCGAGATCCGCCCCATCCGGGAGACGGCACCAGAAACAACGGATCGCGCCACCACCGGCAGCGGAATATATCGTTATGAACAAAATATCGTGTCACCGCAGGCGATGGGATACGCCGTGACGGACGGCGACCGGTACGGCGCCTTAGCCTTATCCCGTACCCGTTCGTATCGGTACCCGTTCGGCCGTTCGTATCCGCCCGTACCTGTCCGCCCGCACTTATCCGTTGGCGAACAGCACGTTCACGTCCGCCGGAACGGCGTCCCGTGCCGCCGCCCGCCGGGCGAAAGCCGTTATTCCCTCGAGCTGACGCTCCCCCAGGGAGAAATCCAGCGTGGTGAAGTACCGCGTCAGCGTCGCCACGTCGAAAACCTCCCAGCGCGCCGCGTGCCGGGCCACGGCGTCCACCTGGCGCAACGCGAGATCGAGGCTGCCCCGGAAGGCGTCGTGCACCTCCTTGACCACCCCCGGGCGGGCCTGGGCGAAGTCACGGCGCGCCGCCCACACCGCGAACACCATCGGCAGCCCCGACCAGTCCCGCCAGGCCGCGCCCAGGTCGACGACATGCAGCGGATGCGCCTCCCCGGCGCGCTCGGCGTCATAGGTGGCCCGCAGGGCCACGTCACCGATCAGCACAGCGGCATCAGCCTCACGCAGCATCAGAGGCAGATCAGGCGGCATGATCGTATAGGTCGGCCACAGCCCCAGCCGGTCCTCCAGCAGCATCTGCGCGAGCAGCACACTCGTCCGCGAGGTGGAACCCAGGGCCACCGATCGAATCCGGTCCACCGGCACGGCGCTGGCGAGCACCACCGACAGCACCGGGCCGTCGGAGCCAACCGCGAGGTCCGRCAGGACGACAAGTTCGTCGGCGTGCCGCAGGTACTCGACCAGGCTGATCGGGCCTATGTCGAGATCGCCCGCCACCAGCGCCTCGTTGAGCCGGTCGGGGGTGTCCTTGGTCAGTTCGACGTCCAGTACCGCGCCGGAGTTCACCAGGCCCCAGTAGAGCGGGAGACAGTTGAGAAACTGGATGTGGCCGACCCGCGGCCGCCTGAAAGCGGACGCCGGCACGGACGGGACCGGTACCGGCGCGGCGGGCACAGGCGCGGCGGGCTGCGGGCTCTGAGTCGGCAGCGACGGCGGCACCGTGTGCCCGGCCTCCTGGCCGGGCACCTGCGTGACATCGCTGGTCACCTGCACGACATCGCCGGTTATTTTCGTGACGTCAACGGCCGCTTGCGTGACATCTCGCCGCTGCGCAATGTCACGCTGCGGTACAGAACTACACTTTTCGGTGATATCAGGCTGGGATGCGGCGTCGTGCTCCCGGGTGGCGTCACGCTTTCTCGCGGCGTCGTGCTCCCGGGATGGCTCGCCGCTCAACGCAGCCAACCGCGTCGTTGCTCGAGGGCATCGAGCACCGCCCGGCGCTGACGGATCGCCAGCGGATAGCTCACCAGCCCGCTGAGGACCACCGCGACGGCGAAACCAAGCAGCCAGTGCAGGCCCACGAGCAGCACGACCGTCAGCACAGCGGCGAAGATGACAGTCCGCAACGCGAAGTAACGGGCGTTGATGGCGAGCAGCCCCGGCCTGGACGGCAGCGGTCCGGCTGACGATGATGACCCGGACGACGGTGCCCTGTACGGTGACGGCGATCCGTACGGTGACGGTGACCCAGACGGCGACAGCCCGGCCGGCCGCTGGCGCGAGGCCCGCCCCCACCTGCCCGCCACTCGCTTTTGAAGATCCACAAATCCTCCCGCTCCCCGGCCGCCGGGCGGTTCCCGGCGACCGGACATACACGGCTGCTTCATCCCTTCCCGTCTTCCCGTCCCCTCGCCCTCCCGCCTCACCGTCCTTCCGCCCAGTCTCCTCCCACGCCCCGTCATCTCGTATACGTTGGACGGCATGGGCGGGTTCCGCGGCCCGTGCCCACCAGGCTCACCTCGCCGCCGGCCTTATCCCGATCTCACCACCGGCCTCTCATCCCGCCGCCGGCCGTTCCCCGTAGCCCACCGCCGCCGCATCGCCGGTCGCCGCCCGCGGCCCCGCGGCCGGCAGCCATCCCGCCGCCGGCCGTCATCTCGTCCGGCGGGCGCGACGCCGAGGCACCCAGCCGAGACGTTGCAGCAGGGACGGATACAGCCCCAGGCAGACGAACATCACCAGCAGGCCGAGCAGGCCGGCCGGCCCGATCGCCAGGCCGGCGAGCCGCAGCAGCGCGTACGCGGCCACGCCCGGCAGCAGAATCGCCAGGAAAGCCAGCGTGAAGATGGAACCGATCCCCGCGGATCCCCGCGGCAGGACACGGCGCGCCGACGGAGCCGGCCGCGGCACCCCGGGCCGCGGGGTGGACGGAGCCGACGGAGCCGACGCGGCAGGTCGTGGCGCCCCGGCTGCCGCGTCCGACCGGACGGGCGGAACCGACTGCGGCAGCCGGCTGTCCGGGCCGGACGGGCGATCGTTCAGCCGGTTGTCCGACCGGTCACCATTCATGATCAAGCCGCCTTCGGCTAGTAGTCCTCCGCGCACCTCCGGCAGCACGATGAACATCATCATGCTGCCTTCGGCCGATACTCCTCCCGATGCCCCCGGCAGCGCGACACAACGCCCACGCCGCCTTCGGCTGCACCCCCTCCAAGCCTCCGGCAGCACGACACAACGATCGCGCTGCCTTCGGCTGGTGCCGTGAGCACATGCCTTCATCGCCCCCGCAACACTGTGATCGTTGTGGTTTCGATGTCGCTGGAGCGGCGTCCGGGTCACAAGAACCAAGAATCATGCCGCCCGAACCCGGTCGACGTCGGCGGTCATCGCGCTGGAGCGCCAGCCACGCGGTACGGACACCATCCGCGACCACCCACGTGGAGCATGATCCAGGCGAGTTTGTCGTTCGGTACGCTTTTCAGCCCAATGGGCGTACCTGACGACAAACTCGCGGCGATCTTCTCTGCTGGCCGGCACCCGTTGACGTTGGTCGTCGACCGTATCGCTACACATGGTCACATAACTGGCGCTTCAGGCGTTGATCTCCTGGGGGAGATCCCGACGGGTGGAGTCGGGGCCGTCGAACTCAYGAATCACGCGATACCGGGTGTCCCGCTCCACCGGGCGGAAGCCAGCGTCCCTGATCACCTCGAGCAGGTCCTCCCGGGTCATCGTGTCCGGCGTCCCGAAACCGTCGGCATCATGAGTGATCTTGTATTCGACGACGGAGCCGTCCAGGTCGTCCGCGCCGAAGTTCAGGGCGAGCTGGGCGGTGGTCAGGCCGTGCATCACCCAGAAGCACTTGATGTGATCGACGTTGTCGAAGAGCAGCCGGGACACCGCGAACGTCTTCAGCGCCTCGGCCCCGGTCGCCATCGGCTGGTTCATGAGCCGGTTACGCGGGTCACCGGCCGCGTCGTGCTGGAAGCGCAACGGGATGAACACCACGAATCCGCCGGTCTCGTCCTGCAGTTCGCGCAGCCGCAGCACGTGGTCGACCCGGTGCCGTGGCTGTTCGATGTGGCCGTAGAGCATGGTGGCCGGCGTCCGCAGGCCCTTGGAGTGGGCCAGGCGGTGGATGCGCGACCAGTCCTCCCAGTGCGTCTCGTGCCCCACGATGTGCTGGCGGACCTCCCAGTCGAAGATCTCCGCCCCGCCTCCGGTCAGCGACTCCAGGCCGGCGTCGATCAGCTCGTCGAGGATCTCCTCCGCGGGCAGACCGCTGATCTTCTCGAACCAGTGGATCTCGGTGGCCGTGAACGCCTTGAGCGCCACACCCGGCAGCGCCTTCGACAGCTCACGCAGCGAACGCGGATAGTAGCGCCACGGCAATGTGGGATGCAGGCCGTTGACGATGTGCAGTTCGGTGATGCCGGCGGGCTCCATCGCCCTGGCCAGCCGCACCGCCTCTTCGATGCGCATCGTGTACGCGTCGACCTCACCCGGTTTGCGCTGGAACGAGCAGTAGGCGCAGGATGCCGCGCACACGTTCGTGAGGTTCAGATGCCGGTTGACGTTGAAGTACGTCGCGTCYCCGTTCTTGCGGACGCGGACGGAGTGCGCCAGCTCCCCCAGCCAGGCCAGCTCGTCGCTGGCGTAGAGCGCCTCGCCGTCCGCCCGGCTGAGCCGTTCGCCGGCGTGTACCTTCGCCTCGATCTCCCGCTTGAGCCCGACGTCCATGAGAACGAGGGTAGTCCCGCCCGGTGCCGCGTCCCGCCGACATGTGACCTGTGGCGCCTCGAACTTCCGGGCCACGGGTGCAGCGCGACCTGGGCGGCCGGCCCGAAGGCCGAGCCGGTCCGAAGGCCGAGCCGGCCGCGTCCGGTGGATCAGCGGGTGTCACCCGGCATCCACCGGACGCGGCGGCCTGGTGGCTAGGCCAGGCTGTCCCCGGGCGAGACCCCGGCGAGGAGCGCGCGGACCTCCGCCTCCTGATAGCGCCGGTGGCCGCCAAGGGTACGGATCGAGGTCAGCTTCCCGGTCTTGGCCCAGCGGGTCACCGTCTTCGGGTCGACCCGGAACATGCTCGCCACCTCGGCCGGTGTCAGCAGCGGAGCGGATTGTGGTGTTGGTGTCGTTGTCACTGAGCCTCCTGTCACAGAGCGTTGACAGTCAACATACAGAAGGTTCTTGCTTCAGTGGTAATTCGGGCGTGACACATCGGGGTCATGTGGTGACTAGTCCGCTCACGTCCGCATGAGTGAGAACACGTTCAGTGACCAAGCGCCTGCGAGGATGATAAAGAAGAGATCACTGCGGCGCACGGCCAGCCRCCGGTCCCCCGGCTACCGGTTCCCCCGGTAACCGACCGTCAGCTCAGGACTCGTTCGCCCCGGGGACCACCGGCGTCCCACCAGGAGCGTGGCCGTCCCACCAGGAGCACGGCCAGGAGCACGGCCACACCACCACCCTGTACCCGTTCGCCCCGGGGTTACCGACTCCCGGGGACTACACGCGTGTTCCTCCGGGGGCGGCGGATACTCAGCCGTCAGCGTCCCGCGCCGACACCGGCGCGGCCGGCGGCCTGCTGGGCGGCCCTGCGCTGCAACCGGCCCAGCGGATAGGTCAGCACACCCACGATCACGAGACCGGCCAGGATCGCGAGGAGCGGATTGACGCTCAGGATGAGCAGGATGGTCAGCATCACGAGCAGCGCCGCGATCCGCGCGGCGAAATACGGCAACTGCACCCGCAGGCCGAGGGCGGCCTGGCCGGCTACGGGGCGCCCGGCGGGCCAGCCCACCCGGGCACCCGAACCGTCGGCGGTGCCACCGGAAGCGGGCGTCCGAGGCCGCGGCGTCCGGTTCAGGTCCGCAGGCACGGCCCGCGTGCCGTTGCCTCTCGTCTGCCGCTTCCCGTCGCTCTTCCTGCCGGCGTCGTGTGTCATGCTCGCCTCTGTCCCAGTCCGGTGTGCGTCTCCCGACGGGCATCTCGAACCGGTATGAGCACGGATCCCGCGAATTCACGGTACGACCCACCGGATCCGCGGCGGTCACGAGGGCGGGTATCGGGCGGGGCCGAGCCCGCGCACCCCTTCACCCCGGTCACGTTCCACACCATCCGGTCACGTTTCACACCATCTCAAAGATCATGGGGACGGGCGGCGCGTGACGCCGAGCCCGCTGGCCTCTCCGGCCCTGACCGCGTTCCGTGCCGTTCCATCCGCGATGCTCCAAAGATCCGCGACGCTCCAAAAATCATGATGGTGGGCGGCGGCGCCACCAGAGCCGTCCCGTCTGTGCGCCCTCGTCCTGTTCGCCCTGGTCCTGTTCCGCGCCGCCTCGCATTTATGACCGCCCACATTCATACATATTCATGCATATTCACATATCAAGGACCATGAAAGTACAACGGACGCGGAAACATGAAGATCATGAGGGTGAGCGGCGGGCGGCGCCGAGCTCGCCGGTCCAGCGACGCAGCAGGTCATTGGGCACCCCGGCCGCGTCCAGGACCTTGCCGGCGACGAAGTCCACGAGCGCGCGCGCGTCGGTCGCGCCGGCATAGAAGCCGGGGCTGGCGGCCGCCACCACCGCGCCGGCATCGTGCAGGGACAGCATGTGCAGCAGGGTCGAGCGGGTGAACGGCATCTCCCGGGGTACGACCACCAGCCGGCGGCCTTCCTTCAGCGTCACATCGGCGGCACGCTGCAGCAGGTCCTTGGACAGCCCGAGGGCGATCCCGGCCACGGCGGCCGTGCTCGCGGGGACGACGATCATTCCCCTGGTCAGGTACGAGCCACTGCTCGGGCCGGCGGCGAGGTCACCGCAGGACCAGTGACGGAGCAGATCCGCCGCGGCCGCCGCGGAGATGACGGACGGGTCGACTCCGAGCCAGCCGGCCAGAGACCGTGGCCAGGTGCTGTCCCGCCAGGCGATCCCGGTCTCGTCCAACAGGGTGAGCCGGGCCGCCCGGGAGACGACCAGGTCCACCGGCAGCCCGGCGTCCAGCAGGCCGCGCAGCACCGACGCCGCGTACGGCGTCCCGCTCGCGCCGCTGACACCGACCACCCACGGTAGCCGCGGTAGCCGCGGTTCGCCTTCACCCGGCCGCGGCGGCACCGCGTCCCGGCTGTCGAGACGCACCCGTCCTCCCAACTATCCGCCCGGCCGCCCGACTGTCCGACCGCCCGACCACCTCCGACCGCCCGACCACCTCCGACTGCCCGGCCGTCTCCGAATGTCCGACCGTCCGGCCGCCTGACCGTCCGGCTGCCCGACTATCCGGCCAGCTGTCCGGATGCGCCCCACGCCGGTGGTCGCCGGACGCACCCCGACGTTCTTTTACCTGCGGCCGCCCTTCCCGCCTCGCTCACACCGGTGGTCGCCCGGACGCACCTTGACCCCGTACTCTCGACGCCTCCCGCACTTCCGACGATCATGAAGTCCTCTGCGATCCCCGTCGTCCGCAGTGGCCCGGTCGTCACGGGGTGGCCGCGGTCGTCGTGGCCGTCACCAGGCCAGGCCGCGGGAGACGAAATCGAGGACGGCGAAACCGAACAGGGCAATGCCGACGAACCCGTTGGCCGTCAGGAAGGCCCGGTTCACCCGGGACAGGTCGTCCGCGGAGACGATCGCGTGCTCGTACCAGAACGCGACAGCGGTCACCACCAGCCCCGCCCACCACCACGCGCCGAAGTCCTCCATCAGCCCGAACACGACGAACAGGGCGAACGTCACGACATGGGTGACGACCGAGGCGGCCAACGCCACCCGGATCCCGAACCGGGCCGGCACCGAGCCCACCCCGATGCCACGGTCGACCTCGGCGTCCTGACAGGCGTAGATCAGGTCGAAGCCGRCTATCCAGGTACCGACCGCGAGCCCGAGTACGACCGAGGCCCACGACCAGCGATCGGTGATGGCGATCCAGGCACCGACCGGTGCGACCGCCTGGGCCAGCGCGAGGACGGCGTGCGGGAAGTTGGTGAACCGCTTGGCGTACGAGTAGACGATCAGGGGGGCGACCGCGAACGGAGCGAGGGCCAGGCAGAGCCAGGACAGCGCGGCTGCGGACCCGGCGAAGACACCCAGGGCGACCACGGCGCCGACCGCGGCCGTGCGTACCGACACCACGCCGGTGACCAGCTCCCGGCCGGCCGTCCGCGGATTACGTCCGTCGATCTTCCGGTCGATGATCCTGTTGGTCGCCATCGCGAAGGTGCGGGCGGCGACCATCGCGACGGTCACCAGCGCGATGTCCAGCCAGTGCACGGAGCGGGAGACGTCGAACGATGCGGCGAGCGCCGCCACATAGGCGAACGGCAGCGCGAACACCGAGTGCTCGATCACCACCACCCGCAGGAAGGCGCGGACGGGACCGTCAGGCGCCGATGCCGGCCCCGGCACTCCCGGGGCGARCGCCGTGTCGCTCACCAACGACCATCTCCCGGACGTTCCGGCGAGCGGCGCGCCCCCGCAGTGGACGGTGGTGAAGTGGACGGTGGTGAACAGTGGTCGACGGTGGTCACAGCCCGTACTCCTTCCAGCGCCGGGCGACCTTGTCCCTGACCGCCTGGTCCATCACGGCCTCCGCGGGCCAGCCGCCCTCGCGACGGTATCCCTCCGTCGGGAGTTTGCGGGTGGCGTCCACACCGATCTTCCCACCGAAGAACTGCTCGTACGAGGCGTGGTCGAGGTGGTCGACCGGGCCGATCGTGGTCAGCAGGTCGTGGGCGTAGTCGACATTGCCGAACGCCCGCCACGCCACCTCGGAGTAGTCGTGGACGTCACAGTCGGCGTCGACGACCACGACGAGCTTGGACAGCGACAGCAGCCCGGCACCCCAGATGGCGTGCATGACCTTCTGCGCGTGCTTGGGGTAGCGCTTCTCGATCGAGACGATCGCGCAGTTGTGGAAGACGCCCTCGACCGGCAGGTCGTAGTCGACGATCTCCGGGATCATCATCCGGACCAGCGGCAGGAAGATCCGTTCGGTCGCCTTGCCGAGCGGCCCGTCCTCCTGCGGTGGGCGGCCCACGACGATCGTCTGGAAGACCGGGTCACGCTGCATGGTCATCACGTCGACGTGCAGGGCGGGGAACGGCTCGACCGGGGTGTAGAAACCCGTGTGGTCGCCGAACGGGCCCTCCGGGAGGCGCTCCCCCGGCTCCAGCCAGCCCTCGAGCACCACCTGGGCATTCGCCGGCACCTGCAACGGGACGGTCAGGCAGTCGACCATCTCCACCCGTTCGCCGCGCAGGAACCCGGCGAACAGGTACTCGTCGATCTCCGCCGGCAGCGGGGCGGAGGCCGCGTAGGTCACCGCCGGGTCGCAGCCGAACGCGATCGCCACCGGCAACCTCTCCCCCCGACGCTCGGCGACGGCGTGATGGGCGTTGGAGTCCTTGTGGATCTGCCAGTGCATGCCGACCGTCCGGGCGTCATGGCGCTGCAGCCGATACATGCCGAGATTGYGCTGACCTGTCTCGGGATGCTTCGTGTGGGTCAGGCCCAGGTTCAGGAACACCCCGCCGTCGTCCGGCCAGGCGTGCACGCCGGGCAGGCGGAACAGGTCGACGTCCGAGCCCTTGAGGACGACGTCCTGGCACGGCGCGGTCCGGACCCTGYGCGGCGGCACCGACCGGAGCGCGGCGACCTTGCCCAGCGCCTCCCGCAGCCCGCCGAGCCCGACCGGGAGCTCGGGTCTGAGCAGGGTGGCGATCCGGTCGCCGATCTCGTCGAGGCTGCCGGCCCCCAGCGCGGCGGCCATCCGCCGCTCGGTGCCGAAGACGTTGATGGCCAGCGGCATGTCGGCGCCGAGCGGCCGGTCGAACAGCAGCGCGGGCCCGCCCTCCCGAACCACCCGCGTGACGATCTCGGTGACCTCCAGGACCGGGTTGACCGGGACGCGGACGTGCCGCAGGTCGCCGTGACGCTCGAGATGAACGAGGAACGCGCGCAGATCCGCCCAGGCCATAACGCCCATCCTGGCAGGACACCCATCCTGGCAGCGACCCGCGGGCCCGGGCCGTCCGGGCTTGTCAGGCCAACCGCCGGAACCCGCTGCCGGCCGCGTCGCGTAGCACTGGCCGCAGCGTCCGTCCGGCTGCCAGACGGATCCGGCGGGAACCCGCGTCCGGTTACCAGCCGGATCCGGCGGGAGCCCCCCGCCCGCCCGGTCGGACAGACAACGCCCTCGGGTGGCGGACACGTCCCGGCAGCCACGATCGACGCACTGGCCCGACACACTGGCCCAGCACACCGGCCCAGCACAACAGCAGCCTTACACAACAGCAGCCCGACACAGCAGCCATGGTCGACGCGTTGGCCCCGGTGCCGATGGACGACACCCGGGTGGTGGGCACCTCGGGACGTGCGCCGACCGGCCGTACCCGATACGGGTTTCCACCCATGCGGCACGTCCCACAATCGAAAGGAGCACACTGGGAGTGTTGTCGTTGCGCGGCGGCCGCCCTGGCGTCACTGATCTGACTGGACGGGCGGATGGTTCCAACGGGCATCAGCTGTTCCAATGGACATCGGCTGTTTGGGCATCAACRGGCATCCATGGTCACCTATGGGCGTCGGAACCGCCCCAGAGAGCATTGGCTGTACCGTCGGACGACGGTGGATATGGATCTGCACGCGATCAGGACTCCGGGTCGTGACGGACGGTCATGACGGTCGGAGTGAAGACTGGAGAGGAGCAACGGTGCGGTGGTGGGGTTCGTACTGACGCTGATGATCTTCGGCTTCTGGATTTTCACACTCATTGACGCGATCATGGCTCCGTCCGCCGCCGTGCGTACACTCCCCAAGCTCGCCTGGATTGCGATCATCGTTTTCTTCTACGCCCTCGGCGGTGTGGCCTGGCTTCTGGTCGGCCGCCCCCGCCGTGACGACCGCGTCGGCGAGGGTATCGATCCTACGGATCATCCAACATGGGGAGGCCGGGGCCGCTGGGCCGGGGCGGACGGCTTCGGCCGGGGCAGCCGGGAAAGCGGCCAGGACGGGCCGTCGAATGTCCGGTGGCCGTCGTGGCCACGCCGTAGTCCCACGCCACAGCCGGTCGCGCCCGACGACAATCCGGAGTTCCTGCGGGAGTTGTCCGAGCGTATCCGCCGCGGGGATGGCGACGGCACCTCCCGGACCTGACCACAATCGGCTGACCACAACCGGCTCGTACGGCGACGCCCGCGGCATCACCTACCCGGCCTCACCCACCGCCGTGCCGGATCGACCGTCCTGTCACGTCGACCGCTGTATCACGCTGGCGGCAGCAATCATGCTGGCAGCGCTACCACGTTGGCATCACGTTGGCATCACAGCCAGCGCGGTGCTGTTGATGCCGGCCGGCGTCATCCGGCCGGCATCCCGGCAGCGACACGATCGAGCACGATCGAGAAGGTGCCGCTTACGGCCGAGGCCACCGGCGGCCAGCATCATCCTGGCGGCCTCCTGTCGGTATCCCTGGCCAGATTCCTGGCAGATTCCTGGCAGCATCCCGTCGGGAAGCCAGCCGGGCAGGCATCCGGCACGGACCGGTCCGAGCCTCGACCAACGGCACTCAGGATGATCGCGTTGACGGGCCTCACCCACCGACACCCGCGTAGGAGTGCAGCCCCGAGATGACCAGATTGACCAGATAGTAGTCGACAAACAGCGCACTGAAACCAAGCAGTGATATCGCCGCGGCCCGGCGGCCCTTCCAGCCGGCGGTGGCGCGGGCATGCAGGTAGGCTGCGTAGATCACCCAGGTGATGAACGACCAGGTCTCCTTGGGATCCCAGCCCCAGTAGCGGCCCCAGGCCGCCTCCGCCCAGATGGCACCGGCGACGACCGCGAACGTCCAGACCGGGAATGCGAAGCCGATCACGCGGTAGGTGACGCGGTCCAGCGACGCGGCCGTGGGCAGTCTCATCATGATCCCGCCGCGCCTGCGCATCGCCGCGGAGGCCTCGGCCTGTCCGGTGGCAACCGCCGCGAGGCGGTTCTCCCAACGGTCCTTCAGCAGGTACAGGACGGTGGTGACCGCCGAGACCATGAACACCCCACTGGCCACGATCGCCGCCACCACGTGAATCTTGAGCCAGTAGGAGTTGAGCGCCGGAACGAGCGGGCCCGCCGCCACGTAGAGCACCGTGCCGGCGAGACCGAGGTAGAGGACCACCGGCAGCATCACGAAGACGCCCAGCCAGCGGACACGCGCCCGGGTCCGGGCCAGCATGCCCAGATAGGTCAGCACCGCGACCAGGGTGATCATGGATGAGAACTCGTACATGTTCCCCCACGGCACCCGGTCCGCGGCCAGGCCGCGGGCGGTCACCGAACCCACGTGCGCCGCGCATCCGAGCGCGGTGAGCAGCACCGCGGCCCGGCCGAGCCAACGCGCCCGGGGTGAGGTCAGCAGGTCCGCGCCGTCCCCGGCCATCGCCTCAGCCATCGCCGCCCGCTCGGCGGCCTGCCGGACCGCCCTGGCGTCGGCCGCGGCGAGCGCCTCGGCGGCAGGGTCCACAACAGGATCGCGATCGTTCACGGCAGGGGTGACGGACGCGCCCGCCACGTCTACGCCTGCCGTGGCTACGCCTGCCGGAGTTGTGCCTGCCGTAGCTGTGCCAGCCACGTCCGCGCCGACCATCGACGCCACCCGTCCGGGCGTCGTGACCGCCGCGGCCCGCACCGACGACACCGATGAGGAGGCCGATGACGCCACCGATACCGACGCAGCCAGTGACGACGATCTACCCGCCCGGCCTTCGGCCAGGGCCGTGGCACTGGCACGCCCGAAACGGCTGAAGGCGAACTCGGCCGCGTAGCCGAGCATAGCCAGYGCGTAGACCGCCATAGTCACGCCGAGAAGATGGTCGGACAGCGTGGCAAGACCGGAATTGACGGGCATCACAGCTCCTGTTCGGTGGGATCCCCGGTTCCACTGCTGGCCCGGGCAGCCTCCGGCTCAGTCATCAGATCCTCCCTGTGCCGGTTCCCCGGATCCGCTGGTGGTCCTGGAGGTCCGGATGGCGCCTGCCRCCCGGTCCGCCTGTGTCTGTTTCGCCAGTCCCCGCTCCGATAGCGCCTGAGTATCCGATGGCGCCTGAACCTCAGACGGCGCCTGAACAGGTGCAACCGCAACCCATCCGGGCGGCTCCGAGCGCTCCGGGCTGCCCGACCGGGTTGGACGCGCCCCATCGGCGGGTGTGGTAGCCAGCCGTATGTCCTCGATGATCGCCCGTAGTTCGGCCGCGAAGCCGTCCACGTCGGAACGGGACAGTCCGCCGACCTCGACCATGCTCATCGCGCGGGCGCCGGCGTCGGTGTCAGGACCGGAACCGGAACCGCTGCCGCTGCCGGTTTCGGTGTCGCTGCCGGTGTTGACGCTGGCGCTGGTGTCTGCGCCAGCTGGCGCGGATACGGCGGGACGTGCCCGCAGCCAGACCCGGCGTCGGCGTACCCGCATGCTGACCAGCAGGCCACCGATGATCGCTACAGCCGCGACCAGCACCCAGCCCTTGAACGGATCGGACTTGGTCTGGAACGTGGCGAACGCACGAACCCCGTCGACCTCCAGGGTTATCCCCCCGGGCAGACCGCTGATCGTCCGCTGCTCGGGATTGTTCAACGCGAGTACCTGCGCCACCCGTCCGGCGCCGATCGGGCCGTCTATGTGGAGCTGGCGCATGTCCCGGGTGTCCAGCGAGTAGATATTCTGTGGCACGCCCTCGTTGATGTGGAGGTTGCCGACATAACCGGTGAGTGTGAGGCCGGGGGCGGTCGCGGCCGGATGGGTCGAAATGTAGCCGTGCGCCGGATCGAGCTGCGTGGTCGGAGTGAACACACCGGTGAACGCCAATTGCTGAGGCTCTCTGGTCGGCCCGGTCGGCGGGAGCCCAGTGTCACCGATCTTCAACGTGCAGGTGGACGCGAACATGGCGTCCCGCGGCGTACAGGGCTGATAGCCCTCCCAGACAACGCTGCCGTCGCTGTTCCGCAGCACGAAGTGCGGAGCATATCCGTGGCCGATCAGGTACACCTTGGCGCTACTGATCGCCAGCGGATGGTTGACCCGGATATCGGCCGTGCGGATCCGCCCGCCGAGATCGGTGCTGTAGGCGACTTCGGCGCGGAAGTCCGCTGGTTGYCCGTTGGGCTGATAGGAGGCGGTGAACTTCTCCAGTGTCAGGGAGAACGGCGCCAGGTCACCGGCGGGGTCGACCAGCTTGCCCCGGCTGAACTGGTCGTAGGAGACCAGCGTGTTCGTGAAACCGTCACCCTGTATGACCAGGACGGTGCCCTGGTAGCCGAACCACGAACCCAGCCCGACCCCGAGGAGCATCAACACCAGCGCGATGTGGAAGACGAGGTTCCCGGTCTCGCGCAGGTAGCCCTTTTCCGCGGCCACGGAGAAGTCCTGGCTGCCGTCGGGCCTGGTTGCGCCCTCGGGCGCGACCGCGACCCGGAACCGCCGCCGCCGCAGGACCACCCGCGCCGCCTCGACCACCTCCGGGGGGCRCAGCGTGCTGTCCCACGACCGGCCGCCGGCCAGCCGGCTCGGCCGGGCCGGCGCCCGCGGCGGCCGTCCCACCAGCTCCCTGGCATGCCAGCGGACCCTCGACGTCAGACAGCCGATCAGGGAGACGAACAGCAGCAGATAGACCGCGGCGAACCAGGGAGCGCCGAAGACATCGAAAGCTGACAGCCTGTCGAGGAACGGCGCGAGCGAAGGATGATCGCGAAAGTACTCCTCGACCTTCAACGGGTTCAGTGAGCGCTGCGGCAGCAGGGAACCGGGGACGGCCGCGAGCGCGAGCAGAAACAGCAGCAGTAGCGCCGTGCGCATACTGGTCAACTGGTGCCAGGCACGCCGGACCGGACCAATGATCAATAGTAGGGGACGGGACGAGCCGACGGCCCCGATGGTGCCGCCGCCGGCAGCGCGCGGGCCGGACGGCACCGCGGGTATCCGTTCCCGCACCTCGTCAGGCACGGTCGTCAGGATCCCGRCCCGGTCGGAGACATCTGTCGAGTCGGTCAGGCCGGTCCGGTCAGTCGGCTCGGCGACCGGCGATCCAGAGGGGCCCGATGGAGATGATGGCCTGCCGGTCGAGCCGCTTGGGGTGGTCAGGTCAGTTGGCTTGGCGACCTCGATCGGATCATCCGCACCCGGGCCAGCGTCCACGCCCGGACCAGCGTCCACACCTGGGGTAATTGGTACAGCCATGGTCGCCGTTGCTCCTGATCCGTCGATCGCCAAGCTGTCGATCACCGGGCTGGATGCGGCATTGCGCTCCAGATCGGACCCGGATGGGCGCCTCCGGCTCGTCCGACTGGTCCGGCTGGTTCGCCCGCTCACAAGACGCTCACAAGGGGGTCTCCGTGAATCCCGGGGCGTATGGCCGAAGAGCAGCGATCAGATCGGTCCACAGGCCGGTGACCTGAAGAAGCCCGACAGCGACAAGAAGCACACCGCCGGCAAAGGTGAGCGCCCGGGCACGCCTGCGGGCCGCCGCCAGAGCACCGGCCACCCGCCGGAAAGCCAGGCCCACGACGAGGAACGGCACTCCCAGGCCGAAGCAGTAGGCGGCGGAGAGGAACGCGCCTCGGCCGGCGGTTGCGCTCTGTACCGCGAGCGCCAGCACCGCCGTCAGGGTGGGCCCGAGACACGGTGTCCAGCCGATCCCGAACAGGACGCCGAGGACAGGCGCGCCGACCAGGCCAGGTGCGGGCAGCCGGTGTATGCGCCACTGGCGGTTGGCCAGCGGGAGCCGGGCGAACACCCCGGCGAACGCCAGCCCCATGACCATGGTCACCGAACCGAGGATCTGGYTGACGCCGACCTGGTGCAGGGTCAGCCAACGGCCCAACCCGCCGAAGGCCGCACCGTAGCTGACGAAGACCGCGGTGAAGCCAAGGACGAACAGCACGGTACCGAGCGTGACCCGGCCCAGCAGTCGCCGCCGAGCCCAGCGGATAGTACTGATGCTGTCACCGGCACTGATTCCGGTATCAGTACCGCTTCCGGTATCAGTACCGCTGTTGCTGTTGCTGTTGTTGCCAGTGCCGGTACCAGCGTTGATACCGCTGCTAATGCCCGTACCGGTGTCGCTGCCTCTACCGGTGTCGACACCGGTAGAGGCAGCGGGCCGCGGTCCTGCCACCCGGCCACCGACCGCTGGCGTCGAAGCTCCGACCAGCACCGCTGAAGCGGCAGCCACCACCGTAGAAGTACCAGCCGCCGCTGAGGAAGCGACCATCTGCGACGAGGTGTCAACCATCGGCGACGAAGTATCAACCGCTGGTGGCTGGGAGTCGACGCCAACCGAGGGGCGGGCGGCCAGTTCCTCACCGGACAGCCCCGTGATGAATGACAGGTATCCCGGCACGAGGGGCAGCACGCACGGAGACAGGAACGACAACAGCCCCGCCGCCGCCGCGACCGGTGCGGCGAGYAGCAGCGGCCCGTCCGCGACGAACGATGTGACGCTCACCGCGGGACTCCCCCCAACCAGACCGGAGCTCCCTCCAGCCGGACAGCGCCGCCGATTCTGTCACCGCTGACAGCACCATGAGCACCCACACCGCCGGCATCCATACTGCCGGCATCCATACTGCCGGCATCCGTATGGCCGACGACCGTACGACCGACATCCGCGCCACCAGCGACCGTACGACCGACATCCGCGCCACCAGCGACCGTACGACCGACATCCGCGCCACCAACGACCGTACGGCCGACATCCATGCGACCGGCGTCTATTCGGCCGACATCCATGTCACCGGCGACCGGATGGCCTGCGACCGTATGGCCCATCCTGACGCCGCTCATGCCTCCGTCAGAGGCCAGACAAACCACGTCTCCACCCGCCGTGCCTCCGCCAGAAGTCGGGCAAGCCACGTCTCCGCCCGGTGCTGGGCGGGTCACGCCTTCGCCCATCATGTCTCCGCCTGGAGTCGGGCGAGCACGGGCGTCAACTCGTCCGGGAGCACACCGCCGGTGAAACGGGCGGCAAGCCGGCCCTCGCGGTCGAGCACGAAGGTCGATGGCAGACCAGGCGGGACCGGCCAGCGGGCCGCGAGCGTGCCGATCCGGTCGACGATGCTCGGATAGGCCACGTCATTGTCCCGGACGAACGCCTTCGCCGCGGAGAGGTTGTCCTTCTCGTTCACTCCGACAAAGGCCACCTCCGGGTTGTCCGCGGCCATCCTGACCAGGCCAGGCGTCTCCGCTCGGCACGGCGCGCACCATGACGCCCAGAAGTTCACAACGGTGATCTTTCCGCGGAA
The DNA here is from genome assembly GCF_001983005.1 of Protofrankia sp. BMG5.30. Classification (NCBI taxonomy): domain Bacteria; kingdom Bacillati; phylum Actinomycetota; class Actinomycetes; order Frankiales; family Frankiaceae; genus Protofrankia; species Protofrankia sp. BMG5.30. The sequence continues at coordinate 37,187 of NZ_MOME01000014.1, forward strand.
AGCCACCAGGCTCAGCTCGGGACCGGCCACGGTGGGACCGGTGAGGTCAGGAGCCGGCTTGCGGCTGCCGATCGGGACGAAATCGGAATTGGGTGCTTGTTGGACGAAACCGAAGCCACCACCGGCGGCCTGGTCCACACTGTCGCTTCCGCCTGAACACGCGGTCGTCATCAGCGCCAAAGCGCCCGCCGCCAGCACCGAGACGCACAGTGCGCGGACGATCCTCAGGGGATGGCGGTACGACGTCCGGCCAACCCGCATGCGCGACGCATCGGATGCAGCCCGCGCGTCCTGCCGTCCGTCCACACACACTCCTCCCGGTAACCCCGTGATCCGGGCCTCCCGGATCTCTGGCGACCCGGTGATCCAGAGCTGTCGATTCCGGACCTTCCGCTTCCGGGTCTCTCCGGGCCTCCCGGTTGGGCGTCCGGACTCCAAGCACGAAAGGATCATGATCGCGCTACCGCCACCTCTTTGCCCGGCTGGCTACCGTCCGGACCAGAGTGAGTCGGTAGGTGCCCTGACCCACCAGCCTACGACCAACTGTAGAACTCAACCCCGAGGATCAGCTTCAGYCACGGGCGCGTTCCGGACAGTCGGCACCCCACATAACCCGACAAACCAGCTATTCGCCATCGAATGAACATCAAATAATCTCTGTTGACGATCTCCGAAGCGGGGCTGTGACCCGTGGAACCGCTTGAATATCACTGTCCGTTACACCGCTCCTCGAGCTGGCCCCTGAACCTGCGGGCATGCCCGCCATCGACTTTCAGAAGGGCGGTGGGCCGAGGTCCGAAGGGCCGCTCCGCCCGGTCTCGTCCGTGGTCGGCTCGTGTGATCCGACCCGGCTCCAACCCCCGGCACAAAGATCGGAGCCAGGCGCGGAGACAGTAGCGGCCGTCCGTCGGGGTGCATGGCGGAGGCCCTCTTCTTCCCCGGCCCCGGGCTGCTCTCCAACCTCGGGCCGGATCGGTTCGTCCCAGGGTTCGGGGATGCTGGGATAGGTCCGCCCGGTCGGACTGGTCCAGATCGCCGTGTCACCGTCGGTGCGGTGCACCGTCCAGCCGCCGTCATGTTTTGCCCTGTGATGCCGCCGGCACAGAGCGAGCAGGTTGTCCTCGCTGGTAGGTCCGCCGACGGCGTGCGGGTGGATGTGGTCGAGGTCGCAGAACTGGGCGGGTTTGCGGCAGCCGGGGAACCGGCAGCTCCGTTCCCGGGTGCGTAGCAGCCGGGCCAGCCTGGGGGCGGGGAAGCGGCGGCTGACCTCGACCGGCCGGTTGCCCGCGGCGGGGTCGGTGAGGATGCGCCGCCAGGTCGCCTCCGCGGCCAGTTCGCGAGCGGTGGCAGCGGGAATCGCCCCGTACCCCGCCAGTTCCCCAGGAACATCACTCACCCCGGCGAGGGTAGCGGCCGACACCAGCACCCCGACCTCCACGGACACCTCGGCGCCCCGGTCCCGGCCGAGCAGCAGGTCGACCAGCGCGTCGGCGCGGCGGGCGTCCATGCTGCGGGTCTCGTCCGGGCTGTCAGTGGCCTGACGAGCGAGGGCATCCAACCGCTGGTAGACGGCCTGGGCGTCAACGGCGGACAGCAGCGCCCCCAGCTCGGCCATCCCGTCCTCGGCCGGGCGGATCCAGACCTGCCGATCCTTCCGGGCGTGAGCATGCCGCCGCCGCGCCCCGTCCGGATCCACCGCCAAGACGGTGCGGCGCAGCGCCTGGCGGAACAGGCTGGGGCTGGCCCGCCCACCCCGAGCCAGTACTTTCCGTTCGACCGCACCGGCCTGCTCCGGGGTGAGCGCGGCGGTGCTCTCCGCGGCCGCACGGACCCGACGCAGATCGATGTCACCGGTCTCCAACGCGGCCAGAGTGGCCGGCAGCCGGTCAACGACGGTGACCGCCAACTCCAGGCCGGCCGCGGCGGCGGCCGGGGACAGGGCCAGTCCGGCAGCAATCTCCTCGGCGGCGAACCCCGGCCCGGCCGGGTTCCTCTCCCCAGGAGGGGTCGGCCGCAGCCCGGCGAATCGGGCCTGGGCACGCAGCATCACCGCTTCCAGCCCGGCGATCCGCCGCCGCAGCACAGCCATCAGGGTCAGACAGCCATCCGCATCACAGGACTCCACCGCTGGTAGAGCGCCTGCAATGTCACTGCCCTCCACCGTGGGCAGGCAGCCATCCGTATCACCGCGCTCCGCTGTCGGCGGACAGCCGTCCGCATCACAGCCCTCCACAGCAGGCGGAGCGGCACACGCACGGCAGGCCGTGCCGGATGCACAGCCCTTCGCCGGGGGCCCTTCACAGGCGGGGAACGACGAGGAAGTACAGAGACGACGGACTGCGGCGGGCGCGGCGGCGCCGGTGGGGGCGGGCCGGACGGTATCCCGGCGGCCGGCGGGCTCGACGATGCCGAGTGCCGCCGGGGCGGCCGTTGGAGAGATACCTCCGACTCCCACAGAATCGAACATGTGTACGATCTTACCAGTAGATTCGGACATTTCCACCATCCAGGACAGGCAGTTCCCGCAGCCCGACGCACCCAGCGCGGGGACGACGGCCGTCGCCCTCGGCACGCCACCCCGATGGCGTGCCGGACAAGGCGGTGAACGTAGCCGGACGCGACTGATCATCCTGTTTCGGGCGTGTCGGGTGGCCGTGGCATGCTGGGTAAGCGACCGACGGGGGCGGTACGGAGAGCAACCCGGACTTCTTCGTGTCGTACACCGATGTGGACCGGTCGTGGGCGGAGTGGATCGCCTGGACGTTGGAGGCCGCCGGCTACCGGGCGGTGATCCAGGCGTGGGATTTCACGGCCGGGACGGGGTTCGTCGAGGCGATGCACCAGGCGACGCAGACGGCGCCGCGGACGGTGGCGGTGCTCTCGGCGGCCTATCTGGCCTCGGCGTACGCGACCGCGGCGTGGCAGGTCGCCTGGCAGGCGGATCCGCTCGGCCGGGACCGCGGACGCTGCTGGTCTTCCGAGTAGAGGACTGTGACCGCCCCGGGCTGCTCGGTCAGCTCGTGACGGTGGACCTGTTCGGGGCGGACGAGGCCACCGCCGCCGACCGGGTGCTGGCGGCGGCCCGTGCCGAACGCGCCAAGCCCACGGTGAAGCCCGGTTTCCCGGGTGTCGGGTCCGCCGTGGCGGGCTCGGGGCTGCCAGCGGTTGTCCCGTTCCCGCCGGAGTTGCCGGAGTTGCCGAACCGGTGGCAGGTGCCGGGCCGGCTGGCCCGGTTCGTCGGCCGGGAGGCGCTGCTGGCGGACCTGCACCGGGAGTTGACGGCGGCCGAGCCCTCGGCCGTCGGGCCGTCGGTGGTCGGGCGGTCGGAGGTCGGGCGGTCGGAGGTCGGGCGGTCGGAGACCGGGCTGGTGGCGGTGACCGCTGTGGCGGGAATGGGTGGGGTGGGGATGTGGGGTGGGGAAGGCCGCGCTGGTGGTGGAGTACCTGTACCGGTATGCGCAGGCGTTCGACCGGATGGGCTGGGTGCCGGCGGAGAACCCCGACCCGCTCGGCAGCCATCTTGCCGACCTGGCCCCGGCCGTCGGCCTGCCCCGGGACGCCGACCCGGCGGCGGTGGTGGCCGGTTGGCTGGCCCGGCCGCGGTCGCTGCTGGTGTTCGACAACGCCGACGACCCGACGATCCTCGAACAAAAGCTGCGGTTCGTACCGGGGCCGGGCCGGCTGCTGGTGACCTCCCGCCGCACCGGCTGGCGCCGCCTCGGTGCGGTGCTGGACATCCCGACCCCGCCGCGGGCGGAGGCGGTGGCGATGCTCACCGGCCGCTTCCCCGACCTGGACCCGGCGATCGCGGACCGGATCTGCGACCTGCTGGGGGATCTGCCGCTGGCGGTGGAGCAGGCCGCCGGCTACCTCGACCAGACCGGCATCCCCCCGGCCGACTACGCCGACCTGCTGGCCGACCGACTGGAGGACATGCTCACTCATGGGTCGGTGCCGGATCCGGTGGAGCGGGCGGAACGCACGGTCGCGACCCTGTGGAAACTGTCGATCGACAAGCTGCGGGAGACCCAGCCGGCGGCGGTGGGCCTGCCGGAGTTGTGGGTGTTCTGCGCCCCGGAGGCGATCCCGCTGGAGTTGCTCACCACCGCCCCGGACGCTCTCGGCCCCGGGCTGTTACGGGACGCGGCGGCTGACYGGCTGGTGTGGGCGGAGACGGTCGGGGCGCTGGGCGGCTACCACCTGGCTCGCCGCGACACCGACACGGTCGGTGTGCACCGGCTGGTCCAAGCCGCGACCCGCGCCGCCCTGCCCGCCGCGGACCGGACGGAGCGGGTCACGGCGCTGGTCGGGCTGTGCACCGCCGTCCTGCCCGGGACATCCAGAACAACCCGGCGGTGTGGCCGTGGTGGCGGCGGGCCCTGCCGCACGTGCTCGCCGTCCTCGACCGGACCGGCAGCCTCGACCCACCTCCCGATGGACTGCCCGGGTTGTACACCCGCACCGCCGTCTACCTCGTCGAGCACGGCCAGCCCGGGCAGGCCATCGCCTTGCTCCACCGCGCCCTGCCCCTCGCCGAGCACCTCCTCGGCCCCGATCATCCCGACACCCTGGCCTCCCGGCACAACCTCGCCGGCGCCTACGGGTCGGCGGGCCGGGTGGAGGAGGCAGTCCGCCTGCACGAGGAGACGCTGGCCGACGCCTTGCGGGTCCTCGACGCCGACCACCCTCTTGTAGCCAAGATTAAGGAAAATCTGACTATCGCCAGAAACCCTACGAAAAGCGATACAAACACCACATAATGTTGCAAATTCATCCGAAAGCTGTGCGGGGGCTCTGACCATACGCGTTCTCGGGCAAGGGCAACCACGTCGTATGCGGCGGCGTGCTCGGCGAGGCGAATGTTCCGGACGATCATCCGGGCACGCCCATGGCTGCGATTATGGATGCCGACGACGGGGCAGCGTTCCGTACCATGCCCGGGACGTCGCGTGGCAGCGTCCACGCGTGTATGGGTTTCGCCGCCCGACGGCGCGCTGACGCCGTCGGCGCCTCCCGGACCCGTCGCGAATCGGCATCCGGATCCCGGATCGGCCCCACCTATTCGGGAGAAAAACCCGCATCCGTTAGAAACCCGGGCGTGAGGGAAGCCGGTCAGGTCGTCCTCGGCCCAGTTGGGTGTCGCCTTCGGTCAACCGGGATGCTTCTATGGATGTCAGGCGCCGACGGAGCCGGGCTGGTTTGTGGTGGGGCCGTTGGGCTCGGCGTAGTCGATGCGGAGGAGACGGTCCGCGGAGTAGACGGCTGAGGTGACGCTGGCGAGCGCGCACTGGCGGCGGTCCGGGCGGTGCCAGAGCTTCTGGCCCTCCAGCGCGCGCCGGGCCGTCCACACCGGCAGCTGGTGGCTGACGAGCACCACCTCGCGGCCGGGGAAGGCGTCTCGCCACTCGGCCACGGCGGCGAGCATGCGTCCGGCGATCTCGGTGTAGGGCTCGCCCCAGGACGGCCGGAACGGGTTGATCAGCACCCGCCACATCCGCGGGTAGCGGAGCAGGGCCGGGCCGGCTTCGAAGGGCTTGCCCTCGAAGACGTTGCGGCTTTCGATCAGGCGGGGGTCGACCTCCACGCCGATGCCGAGGGCCTGCGCGATGGGGGCGGCGGTCTGCCGGGCCCGTTCGAGCGGGCTTGCCACGACCGCGGCGATGTCGCGCCCGGCCAGGAACTCCGCGGTGACCTTCGCCTGCCGCTGCCCCGCCTCGGACAGGACGAACCCGGGCAGCCGCCCGTAGAGGACCTTCTCCGGGTTGAACACCTCACCGTGACGTACCAGGTGGACGGTGGTTGGCACGTCCGTCGAGGATGACCGCGACACGGGCGGCCGCGACGAGGGATGTCCCGGGGATGACGGTTCCGGCGCTGGGGACGGGTGCCCGTCGACGGGGTCGGACGCGCCGCGCCGTGCGGATGTCATGGACGCTTCCCTCCAGCGCTCGTGGCCGGGACCGGTTCGGGCACGCCGGCGGCTGCCCGGGCCGCCGTCGGCGCGGCGGCCGCGATCCGTTCGACGACCTCGTCATCATGCGCCGCCGAGACGAACCACGCCTCGTAGGCGGATGGTGGCAGATACACCCCGGCGTCCAGCATGGCGTGGAAAAACGCGGCGTACCGGGCACTGGACTGCGTCCGCGCTCCAGCGTAGTCGACCACCGACGGCGCGTCGGTGAAGAAGAAGCTGAACAGCGAACCGGCACTGCTGGGCAGGTGCAGCACGCCCTGCTCGGTCAGCGCCGTCGAGATGATGCTGGCGACGTCGCCGGCGCGGGCGTCCACCGTGGCRTACACCTCGGACGTGCAGGCACGCAGGGTGGCCAGGCCGGCGGCGACCGCGAGCGGGTTGCCCGAGAGTGTCCCGGCCTGGTAGACGGGGCCGGCGGGCGCGAGGTGGGACATCACCTCGGCGCGCCCGCCGAAGGCCGCCGCCGGCAGCCCGCCGCCCATCACCTTGCCGAAGGTGAACAGGTCCGGGGCCCATCCCTCGACGGCGCCCTCCACCCCCCACCAGCCGGCCGGGCCGATCCGGAAACCGGTCATGACCTCGTCCAGGACGAGCAGGGCGCCGTGGACGTCGCACAGCCGCCGCAGCCCGGCGTTGAAACCCGGCAGCGGGGGGACGACGCCCATGTTCGCCGCGGCGGCCTCGGTGATGACGGCGGCGATCTGCCCGGGATGTTCGGCGAAGGCCTCGTCCACGGCGGTCAGGTCGTTGTAGGGCAGGACGATCGTGTCCGCCGCGGTCGCCGCGGTCACCCCCGGTGTGTCCGGCAGGCCGAGGGTGGCCACCCCCGAGCCGGCGGCGGCGAGCAGCGCGTCGACGTGCCCGTGGTAGCAGCCGGCGAACTTTATGATTTTCGACCGTCCGGTGACGCCGCGGGCGAGTCGCAGCGCGCTCATGGTGGCCTCGGTCCCGGAGTTGACCAGCCGGACCTGCTCGATCGGCCCCACCCGGGAGACGATCTCTTCTGCCAGCTCGACCTCGCCCGGGCTCGGCGTACCGTAGCTCGTGCCCCGCGACACGGCTGCCCGCAGCGCCTCGACCACCGCCGGGTGGGCATGCCCCAGGATCATCGGGCCCCAGGAGCAGACCAGGTCGACGTATCGGCGGCCGTCCGCGTCGGTGAGGTAGGCGCCGTCCCCGGACACCATGAACCGTGGTGTGCCGCCGACCGCCCGGAACGCCCGGACCGGTGAGTTCACCCCACCGGGGATGATCCGCTGAGCTCGACGGAACAACTCCTCGGAGGCAGCGGCCTCGGACACGACTGACATGCCACCGATCCTCGCAGGTCGGCGCCGCCCCTTGCTGCCCCTGGCCCCATCCCGGTTCCGCCATCGGGGACACCCGTGGCCGGTCGCCGGGAATTCGGGCCGGCACGGGACGGGATGCCGGCCGGCTCCGGGGCCGCCGGTGGGTGGGGGATGACCCAGCCGCCCACCGGCGGCGGTCCGTGACGCGGCACGCCCACCGGCCGCGCACCGTGCGCCAGCAGGCCCGCGTGTCCGCGCTGGCAAGTGACCAGGAGGGCAGGATGCCGGTTCCACACCGGCGAGTGGTCAGCGGGCCGGTGCGGACGCGCCGGTGGATGTCCAGCAGGCCGCCTGCGCGGGCGCGCCGCCGAGGGTCAGCGGCCAAATGGTCAGCGGCCAAATGGTCAGCGGCCAAATGGTCAGGGGCCGGGCGGTCAGAGGCCGGCGCGGGTGCGCCGCCGAGCCCACCCGCGCCGGAGGTGTCACGACGCACCTCCGAGCATGACGCAGCAGGTCGCGCGGCGCTCGTCGAGCGTCCGGCCCGGGGCATTCGCGGTGGTCGGACCACCGACGTCTCCATCCGCCGGACCCGCCGCCGAATCCGACGCCGGACCCGTCACCGAATCCGACGCGGGCCGACCGGAATATCCGGGATATTCGCGCGGCGCCGGGCAGGAATTCCGCCATATCCTGGTTCCGTCACCTCCTGATTCCGTCATGTCCCGTGAACATCTCGTGAATCAGGACGCCGCTGTCAGCCCCGCCGGCCGCCCGGCCGGATTGACAGGCCGGCTTTTGCGACCGGACACTCGCAGTCGAGTAATCGGGAGCGGAGAACAGCACGGACGGAGAACGGTACGGACATGGCCCGTCGACGGATGGCAAACATGCTGGCTCTCGCCGTACTCGGACTTCTCAACGAACGGCCCATGCACCCGTACGAGATGTCGACGACCATGCGCGAGCGGCACAAGGAAGACAGCATCAAACTGACGTACGGTTCGCTCTACACGGTCGTGGACGCGCTGGCCCACAACGGTTACATTACCGCCCGCGAAACCGTCCGTGACGGTCGACGGCCGGAACGGACCGTCTACGAGATCACGCCAGCCGGCCGGACCGAACTCTACGACTGGATGTCCGAGCTGGTCAGTACGCCGACAAAGGAGTATCTCCGCTTCGAGGCGGCGCTTTCCATGCTGGCGGTGCTCACTCCGGAGGACACCATAAGGCTGCTCACCGAACGTCGCAACCGACTCCTGCTCCAGATCGAGCACAGCCACGCGGGCGAGGCGCTGGCCGTCCGCAAGGGGCTCCCCYGGCTGTTCACCCTGGAAACCGAGTATTTCAGCGCCCTGGCCGAGGCCGAGCTGCGTTACGTGAACGAGCTCATCTCGGAGATCACCAACAGGACGTTGGACGGCATCCACATCTGGGACGCGATCCACACCCGCGGCGAGACCGATCCCGACCGGATACGAGAGGCTGTGATCAAAGCCCTGGAAGGCCAACGACGACGCGACCGCGCTCCCTGCGCACCCGGCATTCCCGCCGGGACCGGGACTTCCACCGAAACGGGAGCGCCTGCCGAAGCAGGGGCACCTGCCGAAACAAGGGCGCCTGCCGGGAGCCGGACTCATCCTGTGTCCGGAATTCCCACCGAACCCGTGCCGCTCGCCGAATCCGGGATTCCCCTCGGATCGGCAGAGCCCGTCCAGGAGCTCCGACAGCAGGCCTGGGAGCCGGTCCGGAAAATCTGGGAAATCCGGGAACCGGTCCGGCAGGATCAACGGAATTCCCCGGACAGTGGTACGACGCCCTGCTCGGACCAGACCGCCGGAAGAAAAGAAGAGTAATGCAGACAAGGGGGGATCTGATGACCTCGCACCCGGTTCCGGGACCTGCCGGGCAGCCGCCCGGCACCACCACGCAACTGCCCAGAACATCCGGAGCGGCCGAGCTGACGACGGCCACGACAACAGCCGCAACAGCGGAGACGACCACGCTGACGACGCAGCCGGGCGGCACCCGCGGAACGGCCACGGACGCGGCCGTCCCCCGGAACACCGTGCACACCACCGGCCCGGGCAAGCATTTCGCGATTCAGGCAGAAGAGCTGGCGAAAACCTACCGCGGGGGCGTGCGGGCACTGTCCGGCCTGAGTTTCGGCGTCGCACCCGCGACGGTGTTCGGCCTGCTGGGGCCGAACGGCGCCGGAAAATCCACGACAGTGAAGATTCTGACCACGCTGTCACGCCCGGACTCGGGAACGGCCAGCGTGGCCGGGATCGACGTCCTCGCGCATCCCGAGCAGGTCCGGCACCGCATCGGTGTCGTCGCCCAGCGGTCCGGTATCGACCTGGAGGCCACCGGTCGCGAGAACATCGCGCTCGCCGCCCGCCTGCACGGCCTGCCTCGCGCCGTGCTGATCGACCGGGTCACCGAATTGCTCGACCAGTTCGAGCTGACGGCGGCCGCGGACCGGCCGGCGCGCACCTACTCCGGTGGCATGCTGCGCAAGCTCGACGTGGCGGTCGGCCTGGTCCACCGGCCCAGTGTGCTCTTCCTCGACGAGCCCACCACCGGCCTGGACCCGCAGGCACGTGCCCAGATGTGGGACGAGATCGGTTCGCTCGCGGCGGGCGGCCTGACGATCCTGCTCACCACGCACTACCTCGAGGAGGCGGACCGGCTCGCCTCTCTCGTGGCGATCATCGACGGCGGGCGCATCCTCGTCCAGGGCAGCCCTGACGCGCTCAAGAGCGAGCTGAAAGGTGACGCCGTCCACCTTGAGCTYGCCGCCGTCCCGGCCCCCACGGTCGTGGACACGGTGACCGCGGCCCTCGGCCAGGTCCCGGGTGTCACCGAGACCACGGTGAACGGCCGGGAGGTGCACGCCCGGGTCACCCACGGCGCTTCGTCGCTGCCTGCCGTTTTCGCGGCTCTCGACCGGGTGGGGGTCGCGGTGGTCGCGGCGACGATCGCCCGGCCGTCCCTGGATGACGTCTACCTGCGTCACGTGGGCCGCCGRTTCACCGCCGACACGGGGTCCGGAGCGGATACCGGCCCCGTCCCGGGCACCGTCCAGGACAGCGGGGCCCATGGCGACAAGACCCAGGATGACAGGGCCCAGGGCGGGGCTGCTCAGCCCAACGCTGTTCCGGACAAGGGGGTGGCCTGATGGCAGGCCTCACTGACACCGGCACGACCACCGACACCACCGCCGACGCCGACACGACCAGCGGCGCCGGGACGACCAGCGGCGCCGGGGCGATCACCGATACCGGGACGGCCGGCGGCACGGACGCCGGGACGGCTGATAACACGGACAGCGGGCCCGGCGGTGAGGCTGGCCTCCCTGCCCGCGCCAGTATCACCGACAGCGGTAGCACTGGCACTGCTGTCACAACCGATGCCAGGACGGACACGGACGGCGATACTGATGCTGCCGGTACCGCTGCTGCTGGTACCGCCGACCCTGGCTCCAAAGCCGGCGCTCGGGTCAGYCCTGGCAGCGGGACCGGTAATGGGAACGGCGTCCCGACCGGTCCTGGCACCGCGATCGCCACCCCGACCGGTGCCACCAGGAACGGCATCCCGACCAGCCCCGAGGCCACGATCGGTGCCCCGGCCGGCGCAACCGCACGGGCCCGTGTTCCGGCCGTCCCGGTTGACGTCACGGGAATCCCGGCGCCACGGCCGTTGCCGGCTGCCGAGCGGAGCGGGTTCACCGCCTCGGCCGCCAGCCAGCTGCGCTGGCTGACCGTTCGCCACCTGCGCGCGATGCTGCGCCAGCCCGCCTACCTGGCGATCACGATCGTGCAGGCGGTGGTGTGGCTGCCCCTGTTCGGCTCGTTGTTCCGCCGGGTCGTGGATGTTCCCGGCTTTGGCGGGGGCTCCTATGTCGACTTTCTCACGCCCGGTGTGGTGGTGATGAGCGCGCTGTTCGCGGCGGGCTGGTCCGGGATGAACGTCATCATCGAGATCGACCGTGGCGTGACGGACCGGATGCTGACGTCCCCGGTCCGGCGCGGCGCCCTGATCGGCAGCAGGATCGTCTTCCAGGTGCTGATGACCATCATCCAGTCGGCGATCATCATGTTGCTCGGCTGGGCCATCGGAGCCCGCTACCACAACGGGCTGGTGGGCCCGGTCGTCCTGCTCGTCGGTGCCGCGCTGATCGCGGTCATCGTGGCGTCCCTGTCCTACGGGCTCGCTCTGATCGTGCGCAGGGAGGAGGTGCTGATCGCGGCGGTGAACTTCTGCGTTCTGCCGCTGACGTTCCTGTCATCCGCGATCATGGCAAAAGAGCTCATGCCGGACTGGATGCGGATTGTCGCCTGGTTCAACCCGGTGGACTGGGCGGTGACCGCCGTCCGCGAGGCCGGGTCGGTCGATCCGAACTGGCTGTCGGTCAGCCTCTACCTGTTCGGCCTCACCGCGCTGGCGGCGCTGGCGGGAAAGTTCGCGACCCGCGCCTTCGGCATCTACCACCGCTCCCTGTAGCCATTCCCGGTAGACCGTGAAATCCTCGTAGAACCATGAAACCGAGGGACCGGACGGTCGCCACGACAGCAGCCGTTTTTCGTACTCGGCCTCCTGATCGAAACAGGACGGGTGGTCACCCGGACGGGTGGTCACCCGGACGGCGTTCCGGCGTCACTTCCTGCCGAGGACGGCTGTCTTCCCGCGCGCGGGTTTCAGGAGCGGGTTTCAGGAGCCGGATCTCGGTAAAGCATCATCCGGTATACGGCGAGCGCATTCGCCGCATACCGCAAATGTGCCGCATACCGCGAATGTATGGTCAGGCGCCCGGCCGCTCAGGCCTCCTGGAGGGCGGCGCCCAGGTTGCGTAGGCCCTGCCGGTGGCTGCGGTAGGCGATCGTGTGCCCGACGGCCACGACGGCCGCGACCGGCCACTCGATGATCCCGAGCAGGCCGAGCGCCGCCAGGCCCGCGAAGTAGCCGAGCTGCTCGGACGGCAGCAGCTCGTAACGCCGACCGTCGAGGTCAATGGTGATGACACCACGCCGGATGGCGCGTTCGGCCACTTCCTGGAAATTTCCCGCTTTCTCGACCGATATCGGCGTCAGAACCATGTCCGCCTCCCTGCTCTGCTGCTCCGTCCAACCAGTCCTTTCCGCGCCGCTCCCTACTGGCTCCATACTGCCCGGAAAGACACCGGACAGACGGCCCGGCAGCGATGAACAGGCGGCGGGATGGTCAAACGGGGTGAATGTCGACCTTCGTACCGTGTGCTTCGGACAGCGCACGAAGGTCTGACGCGTCGCTGGTCAGGATCGAACGGTCCGTCGAGGCCGCGTTCAGCACGACCGTGGCGTCGACAATGTCGCTGGTCCCCGCCCGGGCCAGCAGTTTGCCGACGGCCCGCGCTGTTTCCTCGGCCAGCGGCTCGATGTCACAGCCCTTCAGCAGACGGGACAGGTTTGGTTGCGGCCCGCCCCGCCAGACCTGCGCCAATACGGGTGCCGGAACAACTGGTCGGACGTCATGCTCCAGCGCCTCGGCGTGCATGGCCCACACTTTGTGGTCCGCCTGCTCGGCGGCGATGAGCGCCCCCGCGTCATAGAGCAGGCCMTTCATTCGATCACTCCGAGGTCACGCAGGACGCGGCGGGCATTCTCGCGCGCTTCCTCGGGGATGGGGCCGTGTTCGGCCTCGTACTCGCGGACGRCCGCGAGGCCCTCCTGGATGCCGATGTGGTGGTCGATCAGGCGGGAGATCCAGGCCGACAGGCTGATGCCCTCGGTCGCGGCCGCCGCCCGCGCGGCGGTGAGGACACGTTCGTCCAGGGAGACGGACACCTTTGCGACGGCCATGCCGTCACCATAGTCGATCTGTTCGTACCATCGGTACGAACACGCGACCGGGATCTCTCCGACCGGCCGCTCCATGAGCAGAGTCACCGCACACCTTCCCGTACACTTCGACAGATCTTGCTGTAAAGCAAGAGTACCGCCCAAGGCGGGCAGATCAGCACGTACCGCACACCAAAGACCACATACCGAGACCACAGAATCGTCAGGACGCCGGCCAGTGGGTTCGGGTTTCATGATTGTTGTGACCTGGATGCTGTCCCAGCAGCACCAGAATCACAACGATCACAGTGGTAATCACGATGTTGCCAAGAGCCGACGGTTGGCAGAGAGGCCGGTGGGGGTATGCGGCCAGCGCGGCGGGAACGGCGGCCTGCGCGGTGAGGCAGCGCGGCAGAAGCAGCCTGCGACAGCGGAGGCAACGCGGGGCAGGCGGGGCAGGCGGGGCAGGCGGGGCAGGCGGGGCAGGCGGGGCAGGCGGGGCAGGCGGGGCAGGCGGGGCAGGCGGGGCAGGCGGGGCAGGCGGGGCAGGCGGGGCAGGCGGGGCAGGCGGGGCAGGCGGGGCAGCGAGGCAGCGAGGCAGCGAGGCAGCGAGGATAAACGCGGGCGGTGTGAGTCAGCGCAGGCGGTGGGCCGCTTCCGTTGCCCAGTAGGTCAGGATGATGTCCGCGCCCGCCCGGCGGACGGCGATGAGCGTCTCGGTGATGGCGCGCTCGCGGTCGATCCAGCCGCTGGCCGCCGCCGCCTCCACCATCGCGTACTCGCCCGAGACCTGGTAGGCGGCGACCGGCACGTCCACGGCGTCGGCGACCGCCCGCAGCACGTCGAGGTAGGCCAGCGCCGGCTTCACCATCACGGCGTCGGCGCCCTCGGCGAGGTCGAGGGCGACCTCACGCAGGGCCTCGCCGACGGAACGGGCCGGATCCTGCTGGTAGCCGGCGCGGTCGCCGAAGCGTGGCGCGCACTCGGCCGCGTCCCGGAACGGGCCGTAGAACGCCGACGCGTACTTCGCCGAGTAGGCAAGGACCGGGAGGTGGGAGAAGCCGCCGCCGTCGAGCGCCGCCCGGATCGCGCCGACCTGCCCGTCCATCATCCCGCTCGGGGCCACCACGTGGGCGCCGGCGCGGGCCTGCGCCAGGGCGATCGACGCGTAGCGGGCCAGGGTGGCGTCGTTGTCGACCTCGCCGTCCTCGGTCAGCAGGCCGCAGTGGCCGTGGTCGGTGTACTCGTCCAGGCAGAGATCCGTCATGATCACCATGTCGTCGCCGATCTCGGTGACCAGGTCGGCCAGGGCGAGCTGCACGATGCCGGACGGGTCGTCCGCGGCCGAGCCGCGCCCGTCCTTGCGCGCGGGCACGCCGAAGAGAATCAGGCCGCCGACGCCGGCGCGGGCCGCCTCCACCGCGGCCTTGCGCAACGACTCCCGGGTGTGCTGGACGACCCCGGGCATCGAGGCGATCGGCGCGGGGGCGTCGATGCCCTCCTTGACGAACAACGGCAACACAAGATCCGCGGGATGCAGCCGGACGTCGGCCACCAGCCGGCGCAACGGTGCCCCGCGGCGCAGTCGACGGGGCCGGGCCAGCGGGAATCCCACGCCCCCACCGGGGGTGGCGCTCAGGGCTCCGGCCCCGGGTGACGGCGCAGGCGAGGCAGTTGGCCCCGTTGTACCCACACCGGCGGTGACGCCCGGCGGCACGCTCACCGCCGAGAACCGCGCCGGGGCTTGGGCAGCCGGGCCGCGAGCGGGCCGACCTTGCCCAGTTCCTCCCGGTGCTCGGCGGCGAAGTCGGCCAGCGCCTGCACCAGCGACGGGATCGACGCCTCGGTCGCCTGGACGTCGACCCGCAGGCCCAGCTCGGCCGCGGTGGCCGCGGTCTGCGGGCCGATCACCGCGATCACCGTGGTCTCGTGCGGCTTGCCTGCGATCCCGACCAGGTTGCGCACGGTCGAGGAGGAGGTGAACACCACCGCGTCCACCCGGCCGCCCTTGAGCGCCTCCCGGATCGGGGCCGGCGGCGGCGCGGCCCGTACCGTGCGGTACGCGGTGACGTCGTCGACGTTCCAGCCGCGGTCCTTCAGGCCGGCCACCAGGGTCTCGGTGGCGATGTCGGCCCGGGGCAGCAGAACCCGGTCGAGCGGGTCGAACACGTCGTCGTAGTCGGGCCAGTCGGCGAGCAGGCCCTCGCTGGACTGCTGGCCGGAGGGGACGAGGTCGGGGCGGATGCCGAAGGCGCGCAGGGCGTCCGCGGTCGCCTCGCCGATCGCGGCCACCTTGACGCCGGCGAACGCCCGCGCGTCCAGGCTGCGCTCCTCGACCTTCTCCTGGACGGCCCGGACCGCGTTGACCGAGGTGAAGGCCACCCACTGGTAGCGCCCGGACACCAGACCGGTGATGGCGCGTTCCATGGGAGCGGCCGTCCGCGGCGGCTCCACCGCGATCGTGGGCACCTCCAGCGGGCTCGCGCCATGCGAGCGCAGCAGATCCGACAGGATCGCCGCCTGCTCCTTCGTCCGGGGCACCAGCACCGTCCAGCCGAACAGCGCGCGCGACTCCCACCAGGACAGCTTGTTACGACCTGTGACCGCGACCCCGATGGAGATCACCACRGAGGAGGCGTTCCCGACGACGGGCGCGGCGTCGGCCTCGATCCGGTCCAGGGTGGAGGCGACCGTGCGCTGGTCGGTGGTGGTGCCGTCCACCGTCACCGACACGGGGGTGTCACCGGCCCGGCCGTGCTCGACCAGCGCCGCCGCGACCTTGCCGACCTCGTTGGAGACCGCCGTCACCACGAGGGTGCCCGGTGCCTGGGCGAGCGCCGCCCAGTCGAGGTCCGAGCCGGAGCCGGCGGCGTCCAGGCTCCCGCCCCCGGCGAGGCCGCCGAGTCCCAGCGAGGAGCCCAGCGGCGAGGCCGCAAGCCCCGCGCCGAGCCCGGACCCGCCCAGTCCGGACCCACCCAGCCCGGACCCGCCGAGCCCTGGGCCGCCCAGCCCGGGACCACCGAGACCGGAGCCGGAGCTGCCGAGGCTGGACAGGCCGCGTCCGCCGAGGCGGCCCGCCCCGAAGGACGGGGAGCCCAGCCCCGTGGTGGGTGTGTCCGCCGCGGGGGCCACGGTGGGCCGCACCCCGCTGGCGGAGAAGACCCCCTGGGTGCTCGCGAAGGTGACCGGCAGGCCGGTGGCGATCCCGGAATAGGTGGCGACCGCCGTACCGGTCGGAATCCCCGGCACGACCCGGAAAGGAATCTTCGCCTTGGCCAGTGCCTGCGCGTCGGCGGTGCCGATTCCGGTCAGCCACGGATCCGAGGAGTACAGCCGTACGACCCGCTCACCGGCACGGGCCCGGGCGACGACGGCGGTGGTCGCCGCGGTCGCGTCCAGGATTGGTTTTGCCACGTCGGTATCGCCGATCCGTAGCACCTCGCCGGGCAGCCTGGCGACAATCTCCGGGGCGACGTCAGGATCGACGATTATCGAATCGGCCCCGGCCAGCGTCTCGGCGGCGAGAACTGTCAGCAAACCGGGGTCGCGCGGGCCTGCTCCAACGAGGGCGACCGGGGTCAGAGGCTTCTTTGTGCGGCGGGTGGCCATGATCAGCGATTTCCCATCAGCGTCTGTGCTCCGGCGGACAACATCTTGTCCGCGAGGCGCTCTCCCAGCGCCTCCGGGTAAGTCGGCGGACCCGGTGATCCCGTGCCGGAGAACATGTTCCCTCTCCGGCAACGCGACCACGGCCCGTGGTCGAATGGCACCGGCGCCCGATGCTTCAGTGGACGCCATCGCGACCTCGGCGAAGGCGCCGACCAGCGCACCACAACCGGCCTCAAGGGCCGTCGGGTAGGCACGCTCGGCAACAACAGCAGTCCGCGATGGTGGACCGTCCAGTACAAACCGTAGCAGCCGGTCGAGAGTTGCCCGTCGTCGGTACAGGCCGCGCGCTCGAACACGGGCTTCGACGCGTCCTGTTCACCTACGTGTTCGACTGCCAGCGCCTCCCTCCTGTCACCTCGCCGGACCTCTGCCCGGACCGCTGTCCGGACATCGCCACCGGTTGAACGGTCCCGCCCGTGACATCCCGCCCCGCGGGACGAGACAACTCCGGTGCCTGTCGACGGGCTCTGCCGGATCCACGGCCCCGGGCAGCTCGTACATCGCTTCGCGATGCGCCACCGAACCCTGCTCACTGATCCAGTGCTCACTGACCCAGTGCTCACTGATCCAGTGCTCACTGATCCAGTGCTCACTGATCCAGTGCTCACTGATCCAGTGCGCCTATCGGCGCAGCCCTTATCCGAGTATCGACGTTACCTCGTATCGGCGGGATATTCAGTCCCGGACCGGGTTTGTGCCGTTGCGTCATCCACCCGGCCGCTGAGCCATCCACCGGRCCATCCACCGGGCCACCCGCCGCGTCACCCACTGGATCATCCGCCGCGCGACTCCCGCCAAGCCTCGTATTGCGGTCGTGGACGACGCGCCCGCGCCGGCCACGACCGCCCGCTACGGCGCCTCCGGCAGATCGGGTACCGAGACCACCGCGGGAGCTTCCCGGGGCAGATCGAACAGTTCCCGCAACGCCTCGGCATAGGAATCACCACCGGGGGCGGCAGCAAGCTGCTGGACCCGCACCGTCGGCGCGTGCAGGATCTTGTCCGCCACCCGGCGCACCGCGCCCTCGACCACGGCCCAGTCGCGCGCGTCGAGATTGGGCAGCCGGGTGTGCAGCCGCAGGAGCTCCTCCCGGACGACGGCGGCGGCCTGTGCCCGCAGCGCCACCACGGTCGGGGCGACCCGGTGCGCGCGGCGGCGGTCGAGATAGGCGCTGACCTCGGAGGCCACCAGGGTCCGCACCGACTCGACGTCGCTGACCGCCTGCTGGCCCTCAAGGACCGTCCGCAGCGTCTCGAGATCGATGAGGGTGACGCCGGGCAACTCGCGGACGGCCACGTCGACGTCCCGCGGGAGCGCGAGGTCGAGCAGCACCAGCGGCTGGCCGTCGCGGCGGGCCAGCGCGTCGGCCACCACACCCTGGGTCAGGATCAGCCCGGACGCGCCGGTCGAGGAGATCACCAGGTCGGCCCGGCTCAGCTCGTCCGCCAGGTGCGTGAGCGGAATCACCTCGGCGCCGTAGGTGTCGGCGATTCGGTGGGCCCGCGCCGCGGTACGGTTCGCGACGACGAGATCGGTCGCGCCGGCCCGCCGTACGACCGCCGCGGCCAGCGCCCCCACCGCTCCCGCGCCCACGAGCAGGACGCGCCGGCCGGCCAGTGCGCCGTCGGCGGGCGCGTTCCCGGCTGATGTGCTTCCGGGTAAGGGGTCGGGCGCGTCGGCGGGCAGCGGCCCCCACTCGCCCGCGGCCAGCCGTACCCCGACGGAGACGATCGACGCCCCGGCGGTGCCGATCGCGGTTTCGCTGTGCGCCCGCTTGCCGACCCGCAGTGCCGTCTGGAACAGGCTCTCAAGGGTGGCGCCGACGCTCGCCTCGGCCTGGGCCACGCGTAAGGCCGACCGGACCTGCCCGAGGATCTGCGTCTCCCCCACCAGCATCGAGTCGAGCCCGCAGACGACCGAGAACAGGTGGCCGACGGCCCGTGCCTCGTGGTGGACGTACAGATGCGGGGCAAGATCCGCCAGCTGGGTGCCGGTGATCCGGGTGAGCTGGTCGGAGACGTCGGCGACGCCGCCGTGGAAGGTCTCCACCTCGGCGTAGATCTCGGTGCGGTTACATGTCGAGAGCACCACGCTCTCCGCGACGGATCCGGCCTGCGACAGGTCGTGGAGGACCTTCGGGACGTCGTCGTCCGGCACCGCGGCCTTCTCCAGGGTGGACGTGGGCGCGCTGCGGTGGTTGAGACCGACGACCAGCAGGCTCATGACGCCTCACCCCCGGTCTTGGCCCCGGTCACGGCTCCGGTCGCGGCCCCGCTCGTCCCCCCGGTCGTGCCCACCAGTGGGCCGGTGCCCCGCGTCCCCAGCGTCGGCGGCCCGGTGGGCGCACGGGTCACCATGGCCAGCCGGGGGTCGTCGGACTCACCGGAGCGGCCCCCGGCCCGGCGTCCGGGTGAACGCGTGGGTGCGGCCACACCGCCCGTGGCCGGCGCCGAACGCTTGCGAGCCTCGTGGAACGACAGGATCTGCAGTTCCACGGCGAGATCAACCTTGCGCACGTCCACTCCCACCGGCACCGACAACGCGATCGGCGCGAAATTGAGGATGCTCGTGATTCCCGCGGAGACAAGGCGGTCACACACTGCCTGCGCGGCCGCGGCCGGCGTGCAGATGACACCTATCGTCACCTGGTTGCGCTCGACAAGTGCTTCCATCTCGTCGAGCGGGCTGACCGCGACGCCGCCGACGGACTCGCCGATCCGGTCGGGATCGACGTCGAGCAGGGCGACCACGCGGAATCCCCGGGACCGGAAACCGGCGTATCCCGCGAGTGCGTGGCCGAGGTTGCCGACCCCGACCAGCACGACCGTGCGGTCCTCGGTCAGCCCGAGTTCGGCGGCGATGCGGCCGAGCAGGAAGTCGACGTCGTAGCCGACGCCGCGTGTCCCGTACGAACCCAGGTAGGACAGGTCCTTGCGAACCTTCGCCGAGGTCATGCCGGCCGCCTTCGCCAGCGTCTCGGACGAGACCGTGCGGACCGCCCGGTCGGCCAGTGAGGTGAGGACCCGCAGGTACAGCGGAAGGCGGGCGACCGTCGCCTCGGGCACGGACGAGCGTCCACGGGCAGCGCCGGCCGCCCGCCGAAGCTCAGTCATGTACGGCTCCCGCCCCACTCGAGACGCCCGGCCGCCGACGACGCCGGGCGCGCGGCCCCACAGTGCTCCGCGACCGGCTCCGCGGTGGGCGCCACGGTCGGTCTCGCGGTCGAACGACGCCGGTGGACGGCTGTCGGGGCGAGTTTACGACTTCGTGAAGGACTTCACGAAGTTGACATGATCTTGCACGCGGGGACACCGCGAGCTCGACCCGTGATCATTTCCTGGACCACCCCCAGCGGCCGACGGTCAACGCACGCCGCAGACGGGCCTCCTCGACCCGCCAGTAGCCGTGTTCCCGCCCGTCGACGAGAACCACCGGGACGCGGTCGCCATAGGCGTCGGCGAGCTCGGCCGAAGTGTCGACGTCGACCTCTGTCCAGCCGGCGCCGGTGTCGGCTGCCACCCGGATCACCGCGGCGCGGGCGTCGGCGCACAGGTGGCAGCCGGCCCGGACCAGCAGGGTGATCTGTCGATCCGCCGCCCGCGCGCCGCCAGCGCCATCTACATCGCCAGTGCCAGTGCCAGCGACATCGCCGGCGCCACCGACGTCCGCCCGCGCGCCGGCACCAGTACCGGCGGCACCCCCGTTCGCGCCGTCAGCGCCACCGCCGGTGCCTCGGCCCGCGGAAACCCTCACCATCGCTGCGACCATCCGTTTCGATCATCAAAAGGCGTCTGGACCGAAAAGATCCCCCACCCGGGCAACAAAGCCGGAAAAGCACTTCGTCCCGGCGCATGATGACGACCGTGCATCTTCACCTCACTCCCCATGCCCGCCGGCAGGTCGTTGGCTACACTCAACTTTCCAAAGGGTTCCGGAGGATCAAAGGTAGCGCGATCATGTTCTTCCCGCGCGCGGAGTTCCTGTCGGATCCGGGAGATGCGGCAGATCCAGGTCCCCGGACGACTCGATGACTCCGGTCGCGCGGGAGGGGCGCTCGTCGGATCGCCGCGCGGTCCCCTGGTCTCCGATCCCCGGGTTGCTGACCAGGCCGTCTCTGGCCGTTGACACACCTTGACGCCCTTGACGACGCCCCTGACCCGAGAGGAGCAGAAAGCGGCCGCGTCGCCGTCGGTTTCGTCCGACCTGATCCGACACCCACCGGAGGATCCCGGTTCTCGAGCGGGCCACGCCACGCCCCGCCGGGCCTCCTCGATCTTTGGAGCCAGTATGCCGTCCGCCCTTTCCCGAACGTCGCGGGGGCGCGGAAGCGAGGTCCCCCACCCGGTGGACGGCCCGAGGCCCGGCCCGATGTCCGTCGCCGCCCGCGGCACCGCGGGCCGATCACCGACGTGAACCCGCTGTGGGCGCAACCGGCTCTCGATCTCCGCGGCTGGGCGGCGCCGCGCGCCGGCTCCGCCCGGGTCGTGGTGCCGCGTGCCGATCCCACCTGTTTCGCGGCGCTACGCGCCGAACTGGCCCGCATCATGCTCGTACTCCGTGCGACCACGCCGGTCGGCCCCCCCATGGCCCACTCGGCGGGAGGGGCCTCGCCCGGCCGGCAGACGGCCCAGGCCACCTCCCCCGACGGCCTGGTCGACCACGGGACGCCCGTGCCCGACGAGTCGCCGTCGAACGCCCACCGACCCGACGCCGAGCTCGCGGCCCTGGTGCGCAACGCTCAGCAGGGCGACGGCGAGGCGTTCGGGGAGCTCTACGACCTCTACATGGAGATGGTCTTCCGCTACGTCTACTACCGGATCGGCAGTTGGACGGCGGCCGAGGACATCGTCAGCGAGACCTTCCTGCGCGCGCTGCGCGGCATCAGGACCTTCACCTGGCAGGGGCGTGACATCGGTGCCTGGTTCATTACCATCGCCCGAAACCTGATCATCGACTCCCGGAAGTCCCGACAGGCCCAGCTGGAGTTCCCCACCGACGACATCCTCTCGGCGGGGCGGGATCACGTCGTGTCCGGGCCGGAGGAGTCGGTGCTGGCCRTCATCACCGGCCRGGCCCTCATGGACGCCGTCCGCACGCTCAGCCCCGACCAGCAGGAATGCGTGGTGCTGCGCTTCGTCGAAGGGCTCTCTGTCCGGGAGACCGCGCTGGCGATGGGCAAGAACGAGGGCGCGATCAAGGCTCTCCAGTACCGGGCCGTACGCTCGCTGGCCCGGCGGCTCCAGGAGAACCCGGCCTGAACCACCCACAGCGCACCGCGGCCGGCGCCAACTCGCCACAGAGCCGGCGAGCCGGCACATCTCTCGCCACAGCCGGCGGCGCAGCCGGCGGGACTCGTCGCGGCTGGCGCCGCGACGCGGGCAGCGGACATCCCGGTACCGCCACGGGCGGTGGCCCGCTGGGCGCCAACCGTATGCCCGGTGGCGGGTAGGCTTCCGGTGCCGCCGCGGGCGGTGGGCGTCCGGGCGCTCGCGAACCGTGGATGCGCCGGGTGGATGCGCTGGTACGCCGCCGCGAGCCGCTCACACCGTACGCTTCGCACGTCAACGCTTCTTCCCAGGTCACCGTGACAGTTGTTCCCAGGTCACCGTGGCAGCACGGTGGCAGCTCCCAGGTCACCGTGACAACGGTGGCAACTCGCGGGTCACCGTGACAGTACGCTCCCTCCCCGCGCCGCCCACGCCCAGGAGATCATGATGCGGTTTCGACCACGCCCGCAACGGTCGGCGGACGACAAGGCCCGCGCGGCGGATGCCGAAGCCGCAGCCGCCGCCGCCCTGAAGGTGGCCGCCGACCAGACGGCCAAGGCGCCGCCGGACCCGACCGCGGCGGCCTTCTTCGACGTGGACAACACCATGATGATGGGGGCGTCGATCTTCTACTTCGCGCGCGGACTGGCCGCGCGCGACTTCTTCCAGTCCCGCGACCTGCTGCGGTTCGGCTGGCAGCACGTCACCTACCGGGTCCTAGGGCAGGAGAACACCGACGGGATACGCGACGTCAAGGAGGCCGCGCTCGCGTTCGTCGCCGGCCGCGAGGTCGCCGAGATCGTCCGCTTCGGCGAGGAGATCTACGACGAACGGATGGCGGAACGAATCTACTCCGGCACCCGGGCCCTGGCCGAGCAACATCTCGACGCCGGGCAGCGGGTGTGGCTCGTCACGGCCACCCCGGTGGAACTCGCCTCGGTCATCGCCCGGCGGCTCGGGCTCACCGGCGCGCTCGGAACGGTCAGCGAGGTCGTGGACGGACGTTACACGGGCCATCTCGTCGGAGAGCCGCTGCACGGCCCGGCCAAGGCCGCCGCGGTGCGCGCGCTCGCCGAACGCGAACAACTGGATCTTTCTCGGTGCTGGGCCTTCTCCGACTCGATCAACGACCTGCCCATGCTGTCGCTGGTCGGCCACCCCGTCGCGATCAATCCTGATCCCGACCTCAAGGCCGTCGCCCGGGAGCGGGACTGGCCGATCAAGGACTTCCGCACCGCCAGGAAGGCAGCCCGGATCGGTGTGCCGACAGCGGCCGGGATGGGCGCGCTCGCCGGCGGGGTGGCGGCCGGCATGGCGCTGCGACGCCGCTACATCGGCGCGACCAGCTGACCGCCGGACGGCCTGCCACCTTCTGGACGGCCGGGCCACACCGGAGACCGGGGACCGGGGACGCCTACCGGCGGCCGCTGGGCATGCCGGGATCGTTCGGTGTGCCCAGCCGGGTGGTGCGTCGGGCCTGCTCCGGCGACGGCTCGGCCCGCCGCGTCACCCAGACGATCGACAGCACCGAGGCCACCTCGATGACGGCCAGCCACACCGCCAGAAAAAGATCACCTATGGCGACCAGGACCGCGACCGCGGCGGTCACCGACAGTAGATAGCCAGCGGTGAGGCCGCGGCCCACCCAGGTCCGCCGTGATCTTGCGCGCCACCAGCTCATCCGCCGCCCGTCCATGGTCGTCACAGATCAGAAGAATACCGACCGACGTTGCATCAGCAGTCCGTAGAGGGAATGCTGAATCGTCTCCCGGATGCGGTCCGTGAGCTCGAACACCAGCATGGGGTCCTCGGCCGCCGCCGGGTTCGGCGATTCCGTCTCCACCGGTTCGCCGAACTCGATGAACCATTTCGACGGCAGCGGTACCAGGCCGAGGAGCCCCAGCCACGGAAATGTCGGGGTGACCGGCAGATAGGGCAGCCCGAGCAGTCGGGCGAGCGTCCGGAAGTTTCCGATCATCGGGTAGATCTCCTCGGCCCCGACAATCGTGCACGGAATGATGGGGACGCCCGTGCGCAGGGCGGCCGAGACAAAACCGCCGCGGCCGAAGCGCTGCAGCTTGTAGCGTTCGCTGAACGGCTTGCCGATCCCCTTGAAACCTTCCGGCCAGACCCCCACCAGGTGGCCACCGGCAAGCAGCCGTTCGGCATCGGCCTGGCAGGCGAGGGTGTTACCGGTCTTGCGCGCCAGCGGTGCGAGGAACGGCACGGAGAACACCAGGTCCGCGGCGAGTATCCGCAGGTGCCGGTGGGCCGGATGATGGTCCATTATTGCCAGCGAGGTCATGATCGCGTCCAGCGGCAGGGCACCGGAGTGGTTGGCCACGATCAGCGCGCCACCGGTGTCCGGAACGTTCTCCAGACCGCGCGTCTCGACCCGGAAGTAGTTCTGGTAGACCGGACGCAGCAGCGGCGCGATGACGTTCTCGGTCAGGTCCGGGTCAAAACCGTGCTCGTCGACCACGTAGTCGCCGGTGATCCGGCGCCGCAGGAACGCGAGAAAACCCGCGAGCGCCCGTTCCAGGCTGCCCGCGTTGGCCAACGGCTCGGACGGCAACACGGACGCCGGCCCGGCGCCGACGTCGTCGGCGGGAGCGTTCAGACCGAAAACACCCGCCCGCTCCTTCGAGGCCCACGTATCGCCGGCCTCCGGGGTGAGGAACTCCCCGGGTCCCGGGGATTCCCAGGATGCCCGGGACTCCCTGGAAACCGCCGGGCCCCGCTCGCCGGCCCCGCCGGGGCCTGTCACGTCGGCGCTGTCCGGACGCGCGCTGTCCGGACGGGCGGGGGCCCGGCGCGCCGAGTCCCGGCCGCTCGGGGGACCGGCGTCACCCCACCGCTGGCCGCCGGAACGCTCCGCGGCCGTCCGCGTCTCCGTTGGTACCGCCGTCGCTGACGTGGGCGGGTCGCTCCGGCGCGGGTCCGGGCCGGAGCCCTCGGCCCGCCGGTGGTCGGCGGCACGCCCGCCGCCGACCGGCCCACCGGCGTCGGTGCCGCTCGCGGCGGCCGAGTCATCGTGATCGCCCTCTGTCGGGCCCTGCGACCGGGAACGGCGTTCCGTCGCGCCACCGCTCGCCCGGATGCGGGCGTTCTTGCTGCCCAGCGGGATGATGCGCGCCTCACTCACATCCGTGACCACCTTTTCACCGGACTTGCCCTGATACTCTGTGTGAGCTGCCAGGGTGTTCTGGATTCCCCGGGTGGGCCTCGGGCTCCCCGGCTTTTTCGGGACCCGCGGGTGCGCGGCACCTGATCGCGACACCTGTGTGGCCGCTGGTGTGGCCGCGCGCTCCTCGGTCGGCCGGTACCGGTGGGACAACCACCTGCCCGGCCCACGTCCCCGACAGCCCGCTCGCCGGTCGAACGCCGCTATCCAGCGGCCTGCCGACCCACGGCCCACGTCTRCCGGGCCGGACCGTACGGGGGACATCGCATGGTGGTCACTGTCATGACCGGGTTCATCTCATCTGTCTCCCGTCCAGCTCCGGTCCGTCTTCCACACGCCCTTCTCCCTGCCCACCGCGGAAGCCACCCAAAGGCGGTGACGACGGTCGTGAGGTCCTGACCACAGGCTGGTCATGACGTCCCGACCAGCCTGCGGCGCGCGAGCACGTCCAACAGGGTCCGCTCCAGCCGGACCACAGCGTCACGGTTGATCGCGAAACGCATCGGACGGTCCCGTACGAAGTCGTCGAAAGTCTRCAGTGTCGTGAACCGCGGAATGTAGTTGAACACGTGTTTCAACCGGGTGGTGTCGACCGCGCGCCCGTGCGCGAGAAAGCCGAGCTGTTCGGCGGAGAAGTCCAGCAGCCGGGATCTGCGAACCAGGTTTCCCAACGTGACCACGGCCGGGGACGGCACCGGCAGGGGGGCGCGCCCGGCTCGCCGCACGGCCTGGGAGAGCAGGAGAACACCGTCCCCGGCGACGTTGAACGTGCCCGGATGGTCCTCGACAGCGGCCTGCATGAGCACGGCGAGCGCGTCCTCGCTGTGCAGGAGCTGGAGGCGCGGATCAAAACCGAGCACCGTCGGGACGACCGGCAGCTCGAGGTACCGGGTCAGCGGACTGTCGATACCGGGGCCGATGATATTGGTGAATCGCAGCACGCTGACGGTGACATCGGGCCGCCGACGGCTGAAACCCCGGACGTATCCCTCGACCTCCAGGGCGTCCTTGCTGTAACCGCCGCGGGGCAGACTGCGCGGCTCCATCTCCTCGGTGAACAGCGCCGGATCGGAGGGTGATGATCCGTAAATCGTCGTGGTGGACTTGACGATCACCTTTGTGACGCTCGGCGCCTTCTGGCAGGCGGCGAGGAGCTGCATGGTGCCGATGACGTTGATTTCCTTCATCRTGGCCCGGCCACCGGCTCCGAGCGGAGTGGCGATCACATTCAGATGAAGGACGGTGTCGACAGCGGCGGCACTGATTACTTTCGCGATCAGCGGATTACGGATGTCYGCGCGTACGAACTGGGTCCGGCCGAGATCGTCGCGGGGCGGCACGGTATCGACCCCGATCACATTCTCGATCTCCGGATCGGCCGCGAAGACACTCGCCACCTGTGCGCCGAGCGGCCGGGAAACACCGGTCACCAGCACGCAGCGTGGTCGCATTTCTCGTCGCCCCCTGCCCCGATACCCGAGCCCATGCTACGCCCTGGCGTTGTCACGCCAGAAACATCGTGGAGTACATGGCGTTGCGTCCTATTGGTCGACGTTAACCAACGTCGACATTGCCGGGGCAGCATAACTCGAGGCGTCACCGCGGGTTCATCCGGTAACGATTCCGCCGGTCTCGCCCGACAACGATTCGCAGGTCACATCCAGTGACATCACTCGGCCTGGCGGYGCTGCCGGGCCGGGAACACCGACCGCACAACCGAACACAGAACGCCAGGTAGGCGACCGAACGCAAAAGGTGGCAACAGGAAAACACTGAACGTCGGTACGGAAACGGATGGTACCGACGATGTCACCGAAAGAACCCGCCGGCAACGACAGCCAGACCGCACCCGATGGATGCCGGCCGATCTGGACGATGATCCAGAAGGCTCTCCGCGAGGCAGAGACAGCCGAACCCCCTGCGCCGCGACCAAGGCGTAGCAGGATCATCACCGACAGCGGAATCGCCGACACCTCACGCGGCGCGACCGGGGACCCGCGCCGTCGCATGACGACGGTGCGGACCGCCAGTCGCGCCGGGCGGGAAGCCTCGGACGGAGACCCATGGGCGGAGACCCGGTTGTGCTTACAGCACACGGGATGCCGCCCGGATCACCGCCCTGGCCGACCAGCATCCAGCGGACACGGCGCAATCGGCATCCGGCTACGGCGAGCCCGTTGCGATGCGTCCGGCCTCCCGCGCCCGGCATCCACCGTCACCGTCTACCGTCCGATATCCGGACGAACCGGCCTGCTTCACGACAGGCCGGCAACGGAAGAAACTCGAAGTAATCGTTTAGCTACTTCTTGTTACGCCGTTGAACGCGGGTCCGCTTGAGGAGCTTGCGATGCTTCTTCTTGGCCATGCGCTTGCGACGCTTCTTGATAACCGAACCCACGAACCCGACCGATCTGTTGGAAGGAAAGCCGAACGAACTACCGGCCGAGCCTACCCGCTCCACCGGACGACGTGGCACGGCCACCGCCTCCCCCGCGGACGGACGAGTACGCGAACGGAGCGATGACGTGGTTTCGCCCCCCGCGCACCCTGCGTCTTCCACGTCACGGCTCCGTTCGACGACGCCCCTGGCGCCCTGGCGGGGTTTTCGCGTTCGGGCGGGGTTCGGTCAGGCGGGGCTGGCCAGTTCGCGGGAGCGGTCACGGGCCGCTTCGATCGCGGCCAGCAGGGCCGCTCGGACGCCGTGCTTCTCCAGCTCCCGGATGGCGGTGATCGTCGTGCCGCCCGGGGAGGTCACCGCCTCCCGCAGCAGCACCGGATGCTCGCCGGAGTCGCGCAGCATCACAGCCGCCCCCACCGCGGTCTGCACCAGCAACTGCGCCGCGACCCCCCGCGGAATCCCCAGCAGGATACCCGCGTCGATCATGGATTCGACCAGATAGAAGAAGTAGGCCGGGCCGCTGCCGGAAAGGGCCGTCACGGCGTCCTGCTGCGCCTCCGGCACCCGGACGACCTTGCCGACCGGCGCCAGCAGCTTCTCGGTGCGGCGCAGGTGCTCCTCGCCGGCATGGGCACCGGCCGAGATCGCCGACATGGCCTCGTCCACCAGCACGGGGGTGTTCGTCATCACCCGCACCACCGGCGTGCCGGCGGCGAGCCGGTGCTCCAGGAACGCGGTGGTGACGCCGGCCGCCACCGAGATCACCAGATGATCCGGTGTGACGACACCGGCGATCTCGCCGACCAGCGCGGTCATGTCCTGCGGTTTGACCGTGAGTATCAGCACGTCCGCCCGGGTGGGCGCGGCCGGGTTGGAGACCRCTTCGACCCCGTGGCGGGCGGACAGCTCCCTGGCGCGCTCCGGCCGGCGCGCCGTCACGAACAGATCTGCGGGATCATGCCCGGAGCGCAGCATCCCCGACAGCAGCGCCTCGCCGAGCCTGCCGGCGCCGAGGATCGCGATCGTCATGAACATCCCTCCTGTTGGCGGAGCATCCCCGACCCCAGGCGGAGCACCTTCGTCAACCTGGCTCTCCTGTCAATCCGGCTCTCCCCGGTCCGACCCGTACGCGACCGGCCCTGGCGTAACCAACCTGCACGTAACTGACCCACGCGTGGCTGCCGCCGATTCCCGCGCGGCTCCCCCACCGTCCGCCGCCACAACCGTCCGCCGCCGCAACCGTCTGTCACTGTGACTGTCCATTGTCAAACTGCCAGTCACCGCAACTGCTGCTGTCCGTCACCGCCGGTGTCAGCACTCGCCTCCGCCCACCCGTCGCGCTCACGAGGTGGAGCGCAACGCGCGTGCGAAGAACAGCAGGTTGGCCGGGCGTTCGGCCAGCCGCCGCATCAGATAGCCGTACCACTCGCGCCCGCATGGAACATAGACCCGTACCGTCTCACCGGCTTCGGCGAGGCGCCGCTGCTCTCCGGGGCGGACCCCGTACAGCATCTGGTACTCGAACGGCCGCCGGGCCACCCCCTGTGACGCCGCCCCCTGCCCGGCCGCCCCCTGTGACACAGCCCCCTGTGACGCAGCCCCCCGCGGCACCTCAGCCGCCCGCCGGTCGAACCGCCCGTCCACGGCCAGCTCGACCGGCGGTGTCGCGACCGACGATGCCTCAGCCTGCAATGTCCCGGCCTGCGATGTCCCGGCCGACGGCACTTCGACCTGCGGCACTTCGGCCTGCGGCGCCGTGGGCGCCCGCCCGGCCGACCAGCCACCCGCGGCCGGCGCGCTCACGGGCAGCCTGCCCGTGGCCAGCGCACCGGCGAGGCCCGCGGCCAATTCGATCAGAACCGGGTCGTGGGTGGCCACCATCGGGTATCCCCGGCCCGCCATCAGAACCGCCAGACAACGCGCGTAGGAGGCACTCACCTCGGCCCGGCGGGTGTAGGCGACCGAGGCGGGCTCGGCATAGGCGCCCTTGCACAGCCGCACCCGGCCGCCCGCGGCGGCAAGATCGCGACAGTCCGCTTCGGTACGCCGCAGACAGGCCTGGACGACGGCACCGGTCTCGCCGAACTCCCGGCGCAGGTCGGCGACAACGGCCAGCGTGGCGTCGGTGGTGGTGTGATCCTCCATGTCGACGGTGACGCACGTCCCGGCGTCGCGGGCCGCCTGGCAGACCCGGAGGGCGAGATCACGCGCGAGCGCGGCGTCGACCCGCGCCCCCAGCGCGGAAAGCTTGACGGAGACCTCCGCCGCGGGCGTGAGCCCCACGTCGGCCAGCGCACGCAGCAGCCCGCCGTAGGCGGTGGCCGACTCCTCGGCCAGCCGGCGGTCCGTGACGTCCTCGCCGAGAAGGTCCAGCGACACCCACAGACCGGTGTCACGCAGGCCACCCGCGACCCTGACCGCCGCCGCGACGTCCTCCCCCGCGACGAACCGTTCCACCACGCCCCGGGTCAACGGCGCGGTGGACACCAGCCGCCGGACCCGCGGATCACCCGACATCATCAGCAGAGCCGTCCGCAGCACCCCCGCAGGATCCCGCAGCGCCTCCGCTCCGAGCCCGAACGCCACGGCAACCACCCCCGACACCCAGCGACACCCAGCGACACCCAGCGACACCCACCGGCACACTCCCACCACACCCCATCACATCCGCCCCGTTTCGCCAGACCCACCACATCTGCGCCACCACATCAGCCCTACGACTCGGAATCAGCCCTACTGCTCGGACCCCACTTCAGCCCCGCCGCGTCTGCTCGAAGGATGTGGGGGTGGTGCTGTGATAACAGCAGCAGATCCACATCGTTGCCGCCCACCCGCCAAACGGGACCCCAGCCCCAGCCCCGGGACGGAACGGGATGGGATGGGATGGGATGGGATGGGATGGGAGAACCTACGTCATGCGCTCGGCACGTTGCTCGAGGGCGGGGCGGGAAAGGTTGGACAGCCCACCACACCCGCGCCGCCACGTCAGCACCACCGCCGGCTCTCCCCATACCGGCCCCCACCGTGCGGGGAGCTCACCGCGTCAGCCCAAAGGACGTGAGCGCGCTGCCGCGACAACAGCAGATCCACATCGCTCTCTCTCCCAAAACGAAAAGAATTCGATCAGGGAGTGTCTCGTGATCAGTGTTTCCGGCGGATTTGATCAGTAGGTCTCAGCGGACGGCCAG
>NZ_MOME01000015.1:0-195423 GCF_001983005.1 Protofrankia sp. BMG5.30
TGTTCGACACGCTGGCGCCGACGGCCTGGCCCCCCGCGGACGCCACCGCCGTCGACCCGGACGACGTGTACGCGCGGCTCACCGCGGCCGGGCTGGCCTACGGCCCGCTCTTTCGCGGCACGAGCGCGGTGTGGCGGCGCGCGGGCGAGGTCTTCGCCGAGGTCGAACTGCCGGAAGGGGTACGCGGGGACGCCGGGCGCTTCGGCATCCACCCCGCGCTGCTCGACGCCGCCCTGCACGCCGCCGTCCTGACCGCGCCCGAGGGCGGGCGCGCCACCGCGGGCGGCGCGCCCGAGGGCCGGGTGCCCTTCGCCTGGTCGGGGGTACGGCTGCACTCCGCCGGCGCGGCCGCGCTGCGGCTGCGGATCGCCGGTGACGGCGACAGCGTGGCCGTGCACGCGGCCGACAGCACCGGCGCGCCGGTTGTCTCCGTCCGCTCGCTGCTGTCCCGGCCGGTCAGCGCCGCGCAGGTCGGCGCGGCGCGGCGCGAGGCCCACCGGGACTCGCTGTTCGCCGTCGACTGGGCCGTCATCGGCCTGCCGGCCACCGCCGACCTGCCTACCATCACCGACCGCTACCAGGTGCTCGGCAGCGATGATCACCCACTGCTGACCACGCTGCGCGCGGCCGGGGTGGACGCCCGGGCCGCCACGGACCTCGCCGGGCTGGGCACGACCGAGCCCGAACTCGTCCTCGCCCCCGTGACCACGTCCGACACGGCCCCCTCCGGCACGGCCGCTACCAGCACGGCCGCTACCAGCACGGCCGCTACCAGCACAGCCGCTACCAGCACAGCCACTTCCGGCACGGTCGCGTCCGGTTCTCGTGGGACGGCGGCAGCGGCGCACGCTGTCACCCACCGTGTGCTCGAGCTGGTGCAGGGGTGGCTGGCCGAGCCGCGCGACCCGGGATCGAAGCTGGTGCTGGTGACCCGCGGCGCCGTRCCGGCCGGCGGGCAGATCCCCGATCCCGCCGTGGCGGCCGGCTGGGGGCTGGTCCGCTCGGCGCAGTCCGAGCACCCGGGCCGGTTCGTCCTGCTCGACCTCGACCCGCTGGACAGCGTCCTGCTGGACGCGGACCCGCCGGAGATCGACCTGCCGGCCGTGCTCGCCACGGCGCTGGCGACCGACGAGCCGCAGCTCGCCGTCCGCGGCGGCACGCTCACGGTCCCCCGCCTGGTCCGGGTCGCGGCCCCATCGGCACAGCCGGCACAGCCGGCCCCATCGGCACAGCCGGCGGTGGAAGCGTCGGCGGAGGCAGCGCTCGATCCGGACGGGACCGTACTGATCACGGGTGGTACCGGGGCGCTCGGCGGGCTGCTGGCCCGTCACCTGGTGACCCGGCACGGCGCGCGTCACCTGCTGCTCACCAGCCGCCGCGGCCTCGCCGCCGCAGGCGCGGAACAGCTGCGCGACGATCTCACCGCCCTCGGCGCGTCGGTGACGGTCGCCGCTGTCGACGTCACCGACCGGCAGGCGCTGGCCGGCCTGCTCGCCGCTGTCCCCACCGAGCGCCCGCTGACCGCGGTCGTACACGCCAGCGGTGTCATCGACGACGGTGTCGTCACCGCGCTCACCGCGGACCGTCTCGACGCCGTGCTGGCGCCCAAGGCGGACGCCGCCTGGCACCTGCACGAGCTGACCCGCGGCACCGGCCTGGCCGCGTTCGTGCTGTTCTCGTCGGCCGCCGGCATCCTCGGCAGCCCCGGCCAGGGCAACTACGCGGCGGCCAACGCCTTCCTCGACGCGCTGGCCGGCTACCGCCGCGGGCACGGCCTGCCGGCGACGTCGCTGGCCTGGGGGCTGTGGGCCGGCGCCAGCGGGATCACCGGCGAGCTCACCGACGCCGACCGCGAGCGCATCGCCCGCGCCGGCCTGCGCCCGCTGTCCGCGCGGGACGGCCTCGACCTCTTCGACGCCGCCCTCGGCGTCCGCCCCACCGCCGCCACCGCCGCAGGCACAGGCACCAACGCGGGCACAGGCACCGGTCCGGACGCGACTGTTCCCGGCACCGCTACCAGCGGGAAAGCCGGCACCACCGGGAACGCCGACGCAGATGCGGGTACCGGCACCATCGGTAACGCCGACAGCGCCGGGGATGCCGACACCGGTGAAACGGGCGAAAAAGCCAGCGTGGGCGGGACCGGCGGTGTGGAGCGGGCGCTGCTCGCACCCGTCCATCTCGATCTGGCCGTGCTGCGCGGCCGGGCCGCCGAGCACGGGGTGCCGGCGCTGCTGCGCGGCCTGGTCCGGCCGGCCCGGCGGGCGGCCCGCTCCGCCGGGCCGGCGGCCGCCGGGTCACCGCTGGTGGCGCGGCTGGCCGCACTGTCCCCGGACGAGCGGACCGCGCACCTGCTCGACCTGGTGCGCGGCGAGGTCGCGGCGGCCCTCGGGCACGCCGACGCGCGCGCGGTCGCGGCCACCAGGCCGTTCACCGACCTGGGGCTGGACTCCCTGACCGCCGTCGACCTGCGCAACCGGCTGGGCGCGGCGACCGGGCTGCGGCTGCCGACCACCCTCACCTTCGACCAGCCGAACCCCACCGCCGTCGCCGCCTTCCTGCTCACGCTGCTGACCGAGACCGAGACCGGGCTGGCCGGGACGGCGCCGGCCGATGCCACGGCGTCCCGCGCCGGACGGCCGGGCGGCCAGGTCGTCGACGACCCGATCGCGATCGTCGGCATGGCCTGCCGCTTCCCCGGCGGGGTCGCCTCGCCGGAGGACCTGTGGCGGCTCGTCGCCGCCGGCACCGACGCGATCACCGAGTTCCCGGGCGACCGCGGCTGGGATCTCGAGGCGCTCCACGACCCGGACCCGGACCACCCTGGCACGTCCTACACCCGCCACGGCGGTTTCCTGCTCGACGCCGGCGACTTCGACACCGACTTCTTCGAGATCGCGCCCCGCGAGGCGCTGGCGACCGACCCGCAGCAGCGCCTGCTGCTGGAGACCACCTGGGAGCTGTTCGAGCGGGCCGGGATCGACCCGACGACGCTGCGCGGCAGCCGCACCGGCGTGTTCGCCGGGGTGATGTACCACGACTACGCCCCCAGGCTGGACGAGGCGCCGTCGTCGCTGGAGGGCTTCCTCGGCACCGGCAGCGCCGGCAGCGTCGCCTCCGGCCGGATCTCCTACACGTTCGGTTTCGAGGGGCCGGCGGTCACCATCGACACGGCCTGCTCGTCGTCGCTGGTCGCCCTGCACCTGGCCGCCCAGTCGCTGCGTTCCGGCGAGAGCGAGCTGGCGGTCGCCGGCGGGGTGACGGTGATGGCCTCCCCCGGCGCCTGGGTGGAGCTGTCCCGACAGCGCGCGCTGTCACCGGACGGCCGCAGCAAGGCGTTCGCGGCGGCGGCGGACGGCGTGGGCTGGGCCGAGGGCATCGGGCTCGTCCTGCTCGAACGGCTCTCGGACGCCCGCCGCGCCGGCCATCCGGTGCTGGCGCTCGTGCGGGGGTCGGCGGTCAACCAGGACGGCGCGTCCAACGGGCTGACCGCGCCCAACGGGCCGTCCCAGCAGCGTGTCATCCGCACCGCGCTCGCCGCCGCCGGGCTTGCTCCGGCCGACGTCGACGCCGTCGAGGCGCACGGCACCGGCACCCGTCTCGGCGACCCCATCGAGGCCCAGGCCATCATCGCCACCTACGGTCAGCACCGGGAGGCCGGCCGGCCCGTCTACCTCGGTTCGCTGAAGTCCAACATCGGCCACACCCAGGCGGCGGCCGGCGTCGCCGGCATCATCAAGATGGTCCAGGCCATCGAGCACGGCGTCCTGCCCAGGACCCTGCACGTGGACGAGCCGTCACCGTACGTGGACTGGGCTGACGGGGACATCGAACTGCTCACCGAGGCCCGGCCCTGGCCCGAGACGGGCGCGCCCCGCCGGGCGGGGATCTCCTCCTTCGGCGTCAGCGGCACCAACGCCCACGCGATCATCGAACAGGCCCCGGCCGACGACCGCCCGCCGGTACCGTCCCGTCCGGCCGCCGACGGCGAACCGGCCACCGGCGGCGAACCGGTGACCGACGGCAAGCCGGTCGCGTGGACGCTGTCGGCGAAAACCCCGCAGGCCCTGCGGGCGCAGGCCACCCAGCTGGCGGCCTGGCTACGCGCGGACGAACCGCCGGCCGGCGGCGAACCTGTGACCAACGGCGGGGCTGAGGTGGACGGCGGCCGGGCCGGGGCCGGGGCGGGCGTCGCGGCGGTCGCGGCGGTCGCGGCTGCGCTGCACACCACCCGCGCGACGTTCAGCGAACGCGCGGTCGTCGTCGCCGACGACCGGGACGGCTTCCTGGCCTCCCTCGACGCGCTGGCCCGCGGCGACCTGCCGGTGAACGCGGCCCGGGGCACCGTCACGGCGGACCGCCGGATCGTGTTCGTCTTCCCCGGTCAGGGCTCCCAGTGGCCGGGCATGGCGGCGGGCCTGCTCGACTCCTCCCCGGTGTTCGCCGCGTCGGTCACGGACTGCGCGCGGGCGCTGCGCCCATACGTCGACTGGGATCTGCTCGACGTGCTGCGCGGGGCGCCGGACGCGCCGTCGCTGGAGCGGGTCGACGTGGTCCAGCCCGCGCTGTGGGCGGTCCTCGTCGCACTCGCGGCCCTGTGGCGCGCGCACGGTGTGCATCCGCACGCCGTCGTCGGCCACAGCCAGGGGGAGATCGCCGCCGCCCATGTGGCCGGCGCCCTGTCCCTGGACGACGCCGCCCGGATCATCGCCCTGCGCAGCAGGGCCATCACCACCCTGGCCGGACGCGGCGGCATGGCCTCGATCGCGCTGGCCGCGGACGACATCGAGCCGCACCTGGCCCGGTGGGACGGCCGGCTGTCGATCGCCGCCGTCAACAGCCCCGGGTCGGCGGTGGTCGCCGGTGACACCGACGCCGTGGCGGAGCTGGTCGCGGAGCTGGAGGCCGGCGGCACCCGGGCCCGGATCATCCCGGTCGACTACGCCTCGCACTCGGCGCACGTCGACAGCGTGCGCGAGGTGCTGCTGGCGGACCTGGCGCCGATCACACCGCGGGCGGCCACGATCCCGCTGATCTCCACGGTCACCGGTGAGCGGATCGACACCGCCACTCTCGACGCCGCCTACTGGGTCGCGAACCTGCGCGAGACGGTCCGCTTCGAGCAGGCCACCCGCGCCCTGCTCGACAGCGGCCATGACACGTTCGTCGAGATCAGCCCGCACGCGGTGCTCACCTTCGGCCTGCAGGAGACCGTCGGGGCGGCCGGCGCCACCGGCCCCACCGGTGCCGTGGTYGTCGGGACGCTGCGCCGCGACCAGGGCGGGCTGGACCGTTTCCTGCTGTCCGCCGCCGAGCTGTACGTCCAGGGGGTGCCGGTCGACTGGGCGCCGACGTTCGGCGGCCCGCACCCGCGGGTCGCCCTGCCGACCTACGCCTTCCAGCACCGGCGCTACTGGCTGGACGTCGGACGCTCGTTCGCCGGGGAGCTGTCCGCCACCCGGCCGGCGCAGGCCGGCGGGCCCGCCGGCGACGACCCGGCCGTGTCTCCGGGCACGGCCTCGGCCCAGGACACAGCCTCGGCCGCTGGTGGGCTTCTGCTGCTGCAACGGCTGGCCGGCCTCGGCGAGGCCGAACGTGACGAGGTGCTGCTGACGGTCGTCCGATCGGAGATCGCGACGGTTCTCGGGCACACCGACGCCGGCGAGGTCCTGCAGACCCGGACGTTCCAGGAGCTGGGGTTCAGTTCCCTGACCGCGGTCGACCTGCGCAACCGGCTGGGCGCGGCGACCGGGCTCGACCTGCCGGCCACGCTCGTCTTCGACCACCCCACCCCCGAGGCCGTCGCCGCCTACCTGCGCGGGGAGCTGGCCCTCGACACCCCGGCGGCGGTACCGGCGACGCCGGCGCACGCGGTCGACCAGT
This sequence comes from Protofrankia sp. BMG5.30, assembly GCF_001983005.1. Taxonomy (NCBI): domain Bacteria; kingdom Bacillati; phylum Actinomycetota; class Actinomycetes; order Frankiales; family Frankiaceae; genus Protofrankia; species Protofrankia sp. BMG5.30. The sequence continues at coordinate 5,884 of NZ_MOME01000015.1, forward strand.
TGGAGGCCGCCTTCGCAGCCTTCGCCGCCGGCGCCGCCACGGAGGCGGACCGGCAGGCCGCGCTCACCCGCCTGCGCCGCCTGCTCGACCAGTGGGGCACCGGCCCCGCCAGCGCCACCGGCTTGTCCGACGACGACGAGCTGGACCTCGACTCCGCCAGCGACGAGGAACTGTTCGCCCTTATGGATCAGGAGCACGCCTGACGATGTCCAACGACGACAAGCTCCGCGAATACCTCAAGCGCGCGCTCGCGGACTCCCGGGCCGCGCACCGGCGGCTGCGGGAGATCGAGGAGAGCCGGCGGGAGCCGATCGCGATCGTCGGCGCCGCCTGCCGCTACCCCGGCGGGGTCGCCTCGCCGGAGGACCTGTGGTGGCTCGCCGCCTCCGGCGGTGACGCGATCAGCGGTTTCCCGGACGACCGCGGCTGGGACACCGACGCGCTCTACCATCCCGACCCGGACCATCCCGGCACCACCTACACCCGCCAGGGCGGGTTCATCTCCGGTGCCGGTGACTTCGACGCGGCGTTCTTCGGGATCTCCCCGCGGGAGGCCGCCGCGACCGACCCGCAGCAGCGCCTGCTGCTGGAGAACGCCTGGGAGCTGCTGGAGAACGCCGGGATCGACCCGGCGTCGCTGCGCGGCAGCCGCACCGGCGTGTTCGCCGGTGTCGCCGGACGTGACTACGCCGCCGGCTTCCACGAGGTCCCCGACGAGCTGGAGGGCTATCTGGTCACCGGCGCGCTCGGCAGCGTCGCCTCCGGCCGGATCTCCTACACGTTCGGTTTCGAGGGGCCGGCGGTCACCATCGACACGGCCTGCTCGTCGTCGCTGGTCGCCCTGCACCTGGCCAGCCAGTCGCTGCGCTCCGGCGAGAGCGACCTGGCGATCGCCGGCGGGGTCGCCGTCATGACGTCGCCGCTGGGTTTCGTGGACTTCGCCCGGCAGCGCGGGCTCGCCCCCGACGGCCGCTGCAAGGCGTTCGCGGCGGCGGCGGACGGCACCGGCTGGTCGGAGGGCGTGGGCCTGCTTCTGCTCGAGCGGCTCTCGGACGCCCAGCGCGCCGGCCACCGCATCCTCGCCGTCGTCCGCGCCTCCGCCGTCAACCAGGACGGCGCCTCCAACGGACTGACCGCACCCAACGGACCATCCCAGCAGCGCGTCATCCGCGCCGCCCTCGCCGCCGCCGGCCTCACCCCCGCCGACGTCGACGCCGTCGAGGCCCACGGCACCGGCACCCGCCTCGGCGACCCCATCGAAGCCCAGGCCCTCATCGCCACCTACGGCCAGAACCGCCCCGCCGACCGGCCGCTCTACATCGGCTCGCTGAAGTCCAACATCGGGCACGCCCAGGCCGCCGCCGGCGTCGCCGGCATCATCAAGACGGTCCACGCCCTCCAGCACGGCGTCCTGCCGAAAACCCTGCACGTGGACGCGCCGTCACCCTACGTGAAGTGGTCGGCGGGTGCGGTGGAACTGCTCACCGAGGCCCGCCCCTGGCCCGATGTCGACCGGCCCCGCCGGGCCGCCGTCTCCGCCTTCGGCGTCAGCGGCACCAACGCCCACATCATCATCGAACAGGCCCCCACCGACCAGCCCACCGCGGAGAACGCCGCGGTGGACAGCCCTCCGGCCACCCCGGCGGATGCCGGGACGGACGGCCCGGCGGACCGGACGGACGTGCGGGCAGCTGCCCTGGTCGACGCGGACGCGCCCGCCACGGGCACACCCGCCACCGAGGCGGGCGCGGAGCCGGGGAGGGCGGGGACGCCCGCCGGCGAACCGGCTGGCGGCCCGCTGCCGTTCCTGATCTCCGCGCGCTCACCCAGAGCTCTCCAGGACCAGGCCGCCCGGCTGGCCGCGCACGTCAGCGGTGACAGCGCGCCGCGGCTGGTGGACGTCGCCTACTCGCTGGCCACCACCCGGGCGACGCTGTCCCACCGCGCCGTCGTCATCGCCGGGGACCGGGACGACCTGCTCGCGGGCCTGGACGCGGTCGCGACCGAGCGGCAGACGCCCCGGACCGTCGTGGGCACCGGCACCCCTGGCAAGATCGCCTTCCTGTTCACCGGGCAGGGCGCGCAGCGCCCCGGCGCCGGCCGCGAGCTCTACGACACCTACCCCGTCTTCCGCGCCGCCTTCGACGAGACCACCGCCGCCCTCGACAGCGCCCTCGCCACCTACACCGACCAGCTCGACCAGCCGCTACGGCCACTGCGCGAGGTCATCTTCGACACCGACCCCACCGACCTCAACCAAACCCTCTACACCCAGCCCGCCCTCTTCGCCCTCGAAACCGCCCTCTACCACCTCCTCACCCACTGGGGCCTGCAACCCGACCACCTCGCCGGCCACTCCATCGGCGAACTCACCGCCGCCCACACCGCCGGCATCCTCACCCTCCCCGATGCCACCACCCTCGTCGCCGCCCGCGCCCATCTGATCAACTCCGCCCCAGCAGGCGGCATCATGATCGCCATCCAGGCCGGGGAACACGACGTCCGCACCGCCCTCGACGGCCACCCCGGCGTCGACATCGCCGCCATCAACGGGCCGACCTCCGTCGTCATCGCCGGCGACCCCGAACCCACCCACGCCGTCGCCCAACACTTCGCCGACCGCGGGGTAAAAACCCGTCAGCTACGCGTCAGCCATGCCTTCCACTCCCACCACCTCGACCCCATCCTCGACCAGTTCGACGCCGTCGCCCGCACCCTCACCTACCACCAGCCCGCCGTCCCGATCGTGAGCGCTCTCACCGACACCCCGGACAGCGACCCGGCCACCCCCGAACACTGGACCCGCCACATCCGCGCCACCGTCCACTACCAGCACGCCACCGAAACCCTCCACCACCACGGCACCACCACCTACCTCGAACTCGGCCCCGACCCCGTCCTGACCGCCCTCACCCACGAAACCCTCACCAACACCAACAGCGACAGCGGCGACAACCGACCCGAAACGGTCGCCGTCCCCCTGCTGCGCCGCAACCGGCCCGAAACGGCCACCCTGCTCACCGCGCTCGCCACCGCACACACCCACGGCGTCCGCCTGGACTGGCCCGCCCTCTTCACCGGCCCCGACACGACCGGCCCCGACGCGGCGATCGCCCCGCCACGCACCGTCCCCCTGCCCAACTACGCCTTCCAGCGCCAGCGCTTCTGGCTGCGCCCCGCCACCACCAGCGGCGACCCCACGACCCTGGGCCTCGCAGCCACCCAGCACCCGCTCCTGCGTGCCGCCCTCACCCCCGCCGACACCGAGCAGACCATCCTCACCGGCCGCCTCTCCCTGCACACCCACCCCTGGCTCGCCGACCACGCCGTGCTGGGCTCCGTGATCGTCCCGGGCACGGTGTTCATCGAGCTCGCCCTGCACGCCGGCGAGATCACCGGGTACGACACCGTCGACGAGCTGATCGCCGAGGCGCCGCTGGTGTTGCCCGGCCGGTTCGGCGTCCAGGTACAGGTCGTCGTCGGCGCGCCGGACGAGACGGGACGCCGACCGATCGCGGTCCACTCGCGGCCGGACGGCGAGCAGCCCCGCGCCGACGGCTGGACCCGCCACGTCAGCGGCTACCTGACCGCCGACGACACCCCCGGCGCGGACGCGGCGGCGGCCGAGGCGGCCGCCGCGGAGGCCCTGGCGACCTGGCCGCCTCCGGGCGCCGAGGCCATCAGCACCGACGGTGACGACAGCGGCAGCGGCAGCGCGTACGTCGACAGCGTCTACGAAGCCCTGGCCGGCGCGGGGCTGGTGTACGGGCCGACGTTCCGCGGGCTGCGCGCCGCCTGGCAGCGGCAGTCCGAACGGGGCGAGGAGCTGTTCGCCGAGATCGAGCTGCCCGAGCAGGTACGCGCGGACGCCGGCGACTTCGGCCTGCACCCCGCCCTGCTCGACGCGGCCGTGCACGTCAGCGCCCACCGGGGGCTGCTCGACGCCCCGCCAGGCCAGGTGCAGCTTCCGTTCGCCTGGTCGGGTCTGCGGCTGCACTCCGCCGGCGCGTCCGCGCTGCGGGTGCGGCTGGCGGTGATCGGACCGGACCGGCTGTCCCTGCACACCGCCGACGGCACCGGCGCGCTCGTGCTGTCGATCGCCTCGCTCACCGGCCGGCTGGTGTCCTCGGCGCAGATCAACGCCGCGCGGGCCGCCGCCGGCGGGGCAACGGACGACGACACCCTGTTCGCGGTGGACTGGAAACCGCTGCCGACGTCGACGGCCACCGACCGCCGGACCTGGTCCGTGCTCGGCGCCGAGGAGCACCTGCGCGACCTGCTGCGGCAGGCCCGCGCGGACACCCGCGCGTTCGCCGACCTCACCGACCTCACCACCGCCATCGACCTCGGCGAGCCCACCCCCGGTCTGGTCTTCGCCAGCGGCCTGCCGGCCACCGGCGTCGACGACAGCGGCCCGAACACCAGTGCCGGCGACGGCGGCACTGGCGGTGACGTCCTGGCCGCCGCGCACGCGACGGCGCGCGGCGTCCTGGCCCAGGTGCAGGCGTGGACCGCCGAACGCCGGGTCGACGGCGCCCAGCTCGTCATCGTCACCCGGCACGCGGTCGCCGTGGACGGCGTCCCCGCCGACGCCCCCGCCGACGCCCAGGGCACAGCCGACCCCCAGGGCACAGCCGACGCGGACACGACAACCGCTCAGGAGACGGACGCCCCCAACGGGACCGCCGGCGGCGGAACTGTCGGCAGCGGGGCCGTTGGCAGTGAAGTTGTTGACGAAGCTGTCGATGTCGCGTCCGCCGCCGTGTGGGGGCTGGTGCGTTCGGTGCAGGCCGAGCATCCCGGCCGGATCGTCCTGCTCGACGTCGACGACGATCCCGTCTCGGCCGCGGCGCTGCCGGCGGCGCTCGCCGTCGCGGACGCCGGCGGTGAGCCGCAGCTCGCGATCCGCGCGGGCAGCGTCGCCGTCCCCCGCCTGGTCCGGGTCGCGACGGCCGACCCGACCGGCACGGCAGGCCCAGGCACGGATGTGGCCGCGGGTGCGGGTGCGGGTGCGGACACAGCCACGGCCACAGAGACGATCACGGAGACGGCCGCGGGCGGCCCGGCGTCCGTCACGGACAGCACGGTGGACGCGCCGGACACCACGTCGGACACCACAGCGTCGGACACCACAGCGGACGTGACAGCGACCGGCACAGTGGCCGGGACGTCGTTCACCGCCGGCGGCACTGTTCTGATCACAGGTGGTACCGGCGCGATCGGCGCGCTGGTCGCCCGCCATCTGGTCGCCGCCCACGGCGTCCGCCACCTCGTCCTGACCTCCCGCGGCGGTCCCGACGCCGCCGGTGCGGTGGCGCTGCGGGACGAGCTCGCCGAGCTCGGCGCGACCGCCACCGTCGTGGCCGCGGACGCCGCCGACCGTGGCGCGCTCGCCGGCGTCCTCGCCGCGATCCCGGCCGAGCATCCGCTGACCGCGGTCGTGCACGCCGCCGGCATCGCCGACGACGGCCTGCTCGCCGGCCTCACCGGTGACCGTCTCGACGCGGTGCTGCGTCCCAAGCTGGACGGCGCCTGGCACCTGCACGAGCTCACCCGCGGGCACGACCTGGCCGCGTTCGTGCTGTTCTCGTCCCTGTCGGGGCTCACCGGCGGGACGGGGCAGGCTCCGTACACGGCGGCGAACGCCGCGCTGGACGCGCTCGCGGCGTACCGCCGGGCGCACGGCCTGCCGGCGCTGTCGCTGGCCTGGGGCCAGTGGGCGCTCGCCAGCGGCGTCACCGCCCACCTCACCGACGCCGACCGGGAGCGCATCACCCGCTCCGGGCTGCGGCCGCTGTCGGACGAGGCGGGCGTGGCGCTGTTCGACACCGCGCTGGCGGCCGGCGCCCGCACCGCCCGGCCGCTGCTGGTGCCGGCGCCGCTCGACCTGGCCACCATCCGCGCCGGGTCCGCGACGGCCGGGGTGCCCGCGCTGCTGCGCGGGCTGGTCCGGCCGGCCCGGCGGGCGGCGGGCACGGCGCCGGCGGGTGGCCGGTCGGCGCTGCGCGAGCGGCTCACCGGCCTGTCCGGGGCCGAACGTGACGCGGTCATACTCGAGCTTGTGCGTAGCGAAACCGCGAATGCTCTCGGCTACGCCGACGCCGACCCGGTCTCCGCCGCCGGCGCCTTCGTCGAGCTGGGGCTGGACTCGCTCACCGCGGTCGAGCTGCGCAACCGGCTGGAGGCGCACACCGGCCTGCGGCTGCCGGCAACGCTCACCTTCGACCATCCGTCCCCGGCCGACGTCGCCGAGCTCATCGCCGGCCGGCTCGACTCCGCCGGGCCCGATTCCGCCGGGCGGGGGACGCCGTCGGCGCCGGCGGCGGGCGCGGGCAGCGGCGGGCCGTCAGCCGACGCCGTCGCCGCTGTCGGCGGGGGCATCGGCGGGCTGTACCGGCGGCTGTTCGACGCCGGGCAGATGAACGCCGCCGCGCAGCTGCTGGTCGTGGCGTCCAGCCTGCGTTCGACGTTCGACGAGGCGGACCGCCACGAGCACACCCCGCCCCCGCTGACCCTGGTGACCGGGCCGTCCCGGCCGAACATCGTCTGCTTCCCGGCGCTGTCGGCGCTGTCCGGCCCGCACGAGTACTCCCGGTTCGGCAGCCTGTTCCGCGACGAGCGGGACGTCCATGTGGTGCCGGCCCCGGGGCTGCCCACAGGCGACCTGCTCCCGGGCTCGGCCGCCACGCTGATCCAGATGCACGTGGACGCGGTCAGGCAGGTCGTCGGGGACGAGCCGTTCGTGGTCCTCGGCCGTTCGATGGGCGGCTGCGTGGCGAACTCGGTCGTCGCCGGCCTGGAGGCGGAGGGGATCTTCCCGGCCGGGCTGATCCTGGTCGACTCCTACCCGATCGACACCCCCTCCCGGCCGGGGATGGAATGGTGGAACGCCGCCATGATCACCGCGCTGGTGGAGCGGTTCGACCGCTTCGACCTGTCGACGCTGGACTCCCGGCTGTCCACCATGGGCACCTACAACCGGATCTTCGGGGACTGGCAGCCGTCCGAGGTCCGTGCCCGCACCCTGCTCATCCGTGCGGAACAGCCGCTGGCCGGCACCCCCGCCGAGACGGCGGGCCGGCCGGACTGGCGGGCGTACTGGACACTCCCGCACGAGATCATCGACGTCCCCGGTGACCACTTCACCATCCTTGAGGAGGACACCGGGACGACCGCCGCCGCGGTGGCCAAGTGGCTGGCGTCGCTTGCCCAGGCGACCTGACCGGCCCATGAGCGCGGATCCAGCCCGCGCACCGGGGCCCGGCCCGCGCGTCCCACACCGCGCGTCAGCCGGGCACCGGACGGGCATCAGCCAGGCAGCGCGCGGGCACCGGCCGGGCATCGGGATCGGCCTCGCGGCGGACACCCCGGACGACCCACCCGGCGGACCAGAAGCAGCGTGATCATTTTTCGCGCCGCCGACGGCCCCGGGTCACCAGTAGATAACCAGCAGAGGGGACAAGCATGACACTTCCGGCAGTCGTCGTGACCGGCGCCGCCGCCGGGATCGGCCGGGCGACCGTGGAGCTGTTCGCCGAACGAGGCTACGGTGTCGTCGCCGTGGACCCCGACACGGCCGGCCTCGCCGAGCTCGAGGGCATCAAGAACGTCGTGACGCTCGAGGGCGACGTCTCCACCGAGAAGGCGAACGTCGAGGCGGTGCGGCTGGCCCTCGAGCACTTCGACCGCCTCGACGCCGCTGTCCTCAACGCCGGCATCGGCGGCGCGCCGCCGATCGAGGCCCCCGGGGCGATCGAACAGCTCGACCGGGTCCACGCGGTCAACGTGCGCGGCGCGGCGCTCGGCATCCGGGCCGCCGCTCCGGCGCTGCGGGCCGCCGGCGGCGGTGCCATCGTCGTGACGGCCTCCGGCGCCGGGCTGCGCGGCGACCCCTACACCTGGGCGTACAACGCCACCAAGGCGGCGGCGATCAACCTGGTGCGGTCGGCCGCGCTCGACTACGGCTACCAGGGCATCCGGATCAACGCGATCGCACCGGGCATCACCCTCACCCCGCGCACGGCGCCGGTGAAGCACGATCCCCGGCTGTTCGCGAACATCAACCGGCGGATCCCGCTGCGCCGGTGGGGCGACCCGCGCGAGCAGGCCCAGGTGATCTGGTTTCTCGCGACCCCCGAGTCCTCCTACATCACCGGCGCGGTGATCCCCAGCGACGGCGGCCTCAGCGCGAGCAACGGCTTCCTGCTGCCGCCGACGTACGACGGTGAGCCGATGCAGTGACACCCGGTGCGGGGACACCCGGTGCGCCCGCGGCCGGTGCCGGGACACGCGTCCCTGGTGGCTTCACCCCCGGCGGATCCGCCGGGGGTTCCCGCCCACCGCTGCCCGGTGGATTCACGCCCGGCGGATTCACGTCCGCCGCGTTCGTGCCGGCCGCACGGGCGTCCGTCGCGGTCCCGATATGTACGATATTCGCAGCCTTTACGATGTTCACGGCATTTACGGCCTTCACGGCATTTATGAGAGGGAACGATTTATGACCACCACCGACCAGCACGCCGGGACGGCGACGGCCGTCGCGGCGGACAGCCCGGACAGGCTCCAGGCGAACAAGACGATCGCCCGGCGCCTGTACGAGGAGATCGTCAACGAGGGCCGGCTGGAGCTGCTCGACGACTTCCTCGCCGAGGACGCCAGCCGGAGCACCGGCAGCGGCACGTTCGGCCGCGACAGCTTCGCCAGCCACGTCATCGACCTGCGGAAGAACGTCACCGACCTGAAGACCACCGTCACCGACATCGTGGCCGAGGGTGACCGGGTCGYGGTCTTCTGGCGCATCCAGGGCGTCCACTCCGGCGAGGTCTGGGGTGTGCCCGGCACCGGGAACACCATCGACGGCACCAGCATCAGCCTGGTCACGTTCCGTGATGGCAAGGTCGTCGACTACGTCGTCACCCCGGACCGGCTCACCATCCTCCAGCAACTCGGCGCGATCCCGGCATGAGCCGCAAACTGTCGGCCGCCGACGTCGCCGAGATCCACCAGACCATCGCGCTGATCGCGCACGTGTACGACAGCCGCGAGCTCGACGCCCTGCCCCTGCTCTTCACCGACGACGTCGAGATCGAGCTCGGCTACGGCGATGGCGTCCACCTGCACGGGATCGACGCCGTCCGGGAGCTGTTCGACCAGCGGCAGCCGGACGGGGCGGACCACCAGACGGTGAACACGCTGATCCTGACCGACCCGGACGGGACCGTGCGGACCCACAGCCGCTACATCGCGCTCCGGTCGGACGGGACGACCACCAACGGCGACTACCTGAGCGTCGTCGTACACACCGAGCGGGGCTGGCGGATCGCATACTTCCGCAGCGTGCTGCGCTACCCCCTCGAGCCCGAGGCCGGCCCCCGGCCGACGGCGGTCACGGACGAGTGGCGGCCGACCGCCGACCGTCTCCCGGTGATCGTCGACTGATCCTCGCGGATCCCGTCCAGCACGCTCCGCGCGGCCGGGCCCGGCCCCGGCGGCGAGCCGCCCGGTCCGGCCCGTGCCGGGAGCGGGCACCCGAGCCCCGCGGGGCGTGCTGGTCATGTTCGTCGTTCGTCGTCGTACGTCGTCGTACGTCGTGCTTCGTCGCGTTCACCGTTCGTTGCTGTCCACCATCAATCGGCTGTCCGCCAATCACTGGCTGCCCGCCGTTGGTCGTTAGTCGTTGTTCGTCATTCATCGTTGTTCGTCGAACCCGTCGGATGCGCCGGGGTTCGCCAGGAGGAGGCTGGAGATGACAGGGTTGACGGCTCGTCCCGAGGACGCCGTTGCCAGGATCGCTCTTCCCAGGCCCGCCGCCGACGACATCCAGGCCGATCGGCGAGCCCCCGCGGCACGCCTGTCCCACCTGCTGGACACCGGCTCCGTGACCGCCCTGCACCCCGACGACGACACCGGCGTGCTCGCCGTGCGCGGCCGGATCGACGGCGCCCCCGTCGTCGCCTACTGCACCGACGCGACGGTGATGGGCGGCGCCCTCGGCCTCGGCGGCGCCCGGCACATCGTCGACGCCATCGACACGGCGGTGCGCGACGGCCAGCCGGTGATCGGGCTGTGGCACTCGGGCGGCGCCCGGCTCGCGGACGGGGTCGAGTCCCTCGACGGCGCCGGCCGGATGTTCGCGGCCATGACCCGGGCCTCGGGCCGGGTGCCGCAGATATCGGTGGTGCTCGGCCCGGCGGCCGGCGCCGCCGCCTACGGCCCCGCGCTGACCGACATCGTGATCATGTCGACGTCCGGCCGGATCTTCGTGACCGGGCCCGACGTCGTACGCAGCGTGACCGGCGAACAGATCGACATGGCGGGTCTCGGCGGCGTCGACGCGCACGGCCGCCGCTCCGGGGTCGTCCACGTCACCGTCGACACCGAGGACGACGCGTTCACCCGGGCCCGCCGGATCACCGGGCTGCTCACCAGGCCCGGCCGTTTCGACCCGGACACGGTGGACGACAGCCGGGACCTGCGCGAGCTGCTGCCCGCGACGGCGCGGCGCGCCTACGACGTCCGCCCGCTGCTGCTGGAGATCCTCGACAGCGCCGGGCCGTGGAACGCCTTCGAGGAGCTGCAGCCCCGGTGGGCGCCCAACATCGTCATCGGTCTCGGCCGTCTCGGCGGGCACACGGTCGGGGTCATCGCCAACAACCCGATCCGCAAGGGCGGCTGCCTGGACTCGCTGAGCGCGGAGAAGGCAGCCCGGTTCGTGYGCATGTGCGACGCGTTCGGCGTGCCGCTGCTGGTCGTCGTCGACGTGCCCGGCTACCTGCCCGGCGTCGGGCAGGAGTGGGACGGTGTGGTCCGCCGGGGCGCGAAGCTGCTGCACGCCTTCGCCGAGGCGGTGGTGCCCCGCGTCACCCTGATCACGCGGAAGTCCTACGGCGGGGCGTACATCGCCATGAACTCCCGCTCGCTGGGCGCCACCGCCGTCTACGCCTGGCCGCAGGCCGAGGTCGCCGTCATGGGGGCGGAGGCCGCCGTCGGGATCCTGCACCGCAGGAAGCTGGCCGCCGCCGCGGACGACGAGCGGCGCGAGGAGCTGCGCGTCCAGCTCGTCGCCGAGCACCAGCGGGTCGCCGGGGGCGTCGACCGCGCCCTGTCCATCGGCGTCGTCGACGAGGTCATCGACCCGGCCCGCACCCGCCGCACCCTCGTGCGGACCTTCGCCTCCGCGGACGAACGTCCCGCCGTGGACGAACGCCCCGCCGCGGTCGGGCGCCGCGGCGGCCACAACAACATCCCGCTGTAGCCCGCGCCAGCCTGCCTGAGAAGAGGCGTGACACCCTTCACCCGCTCCCGGGGAATCCTCTGTGCCGCTGGCAGGAATCCCCGCCGGAAGCCCCCGGCAGGAGTGTTCCCGGCGAGCGGACCGCCGGGAACACTCCTCGGGGCGAAAACCCGGAATCACCAGCCCGGGTCCAACTGGTCCGGGCTCAGTCCGGGAAAATCAGCCGAAGAAGTCCGGACGCCGGTTTTGTCACTGGTCTCAGTACCGGCCCCACCACTGGTTTTACGACTCTTGCTGCGGATCCTCCGACCCGCCGAACGGTTGTCGTGGCCCACCAAGCGGTTCGGAGGGCTGGCTGAAATCCCCTGCCTCACCACCCTGCTCCGCCTCGGCGCCCGGCTGCCCGCCTGCCTCCGCCGTGGCCGGCCGGGCGCCCTCGCCCTCGGCGCCCGGCCGCGTCCCCTCACCCCCGCTCTCGGCCTGCCCGGCCTGCTCCCCGGGCTGCTCAGGCCCAGCCTGCCCGGCTGACACCGTGGCGGCGACGAGTTCGCGCAACCGCGTCTCGACGTAGGGCTCGGTGTGGTGTGACCTGTCGGCGATCCGCCGTACGAGATCGTTGACGCTGGCGGCGGCGTCCAGATCCGCGGTGCTGACCTGGACGAACTGATCGAGAATCTGATGGCGAATCCGGTCCCAGTCCTCCCGCAGCCGCTGCTCCAGCTCCTGCGCCTGCTGCTGCTCCATACGATCGCCTCCAGCTCGAGCCAGCTATTTGTAGGAATAAAACTACTTCGCTACCGTGCAGCGTCAACTCGAGACAACAGACGCATCAGCGCACTGTTCCCGGCGCGCCAAACTGCCTATTCCGCCGGAACACCCCGGTCAGGTCGATATCCGCCGCGACGGATTTTCGGGAACAACTCAGTCGTTTTTCAGAACAAAAGGGCCAGCCTGTCATCGGCGACACGCCGGCAACACCCACCACCGGCCGTCCGATCCTCGCCACAAGGCCTTCCTGATTTTATGGGATGTTCCCGTTTTTACCGGCTCGCGCCCGGCGGCCGGGCGCACGGCCGCCGCGACAGCGGCCCCCGGACCGGCTCCCGCCGGTCGCCACCGCCACCGCCGACAGCGACAGCGACAGCGACAGCGACAGCGACAGCGACAGCGACAGCGACAGCGACAGCGTGAGTTGACAAGGTTAAGTTGACGCTGGCAACCTTCGTCCATGGTGTCAGCCGGGCGGACGAGGGCGCGCCGGGGTGAGGGCGGCCGACTGGCCGAGGAGATCCTGTTCGCGGCCGAGGCCCTGCTGGTCGAAACCGGGGACGAACAGGCCGTCACCGTGCGTGCGGTCGCCCGCCGGGTCGGTGTGACGACGCCATCGGTCTACCTGCACTATGCCGACAAGGCCGCGCTCCTCGACGCCGTCTGCCTGAAGGTCTGGGGTGACCTGGACGAGCGGCTGACCGCCGCCACCGTCGGCGTGACGGACCCGTTGGACGCCCTGCGCCGGTGCGGCATGGCGTACGTCCGGTTCGGGCTCGACCATCCCGTCCAGTACCGGCTGCTGATGATGGGCCGACCCCTCACCCATGGTGAGAGGTGTGCGGCCGCGGCGACGACGGCCGCCCGAGCGGCACTCAGGCAGATGAGCCGGGCCGTCCAGGACTGCGTGGACGCCGGGGTGTTCCGCGGGGAGACGCGCCCGCTCGCGCTGAGCCTGTGGGCCGCCATCCACGGCTGCGTGTCGCTGCTGCTGAGCAAACCCGAGCTGGACTGGCCGCCGGTCGAGGACTTCGTCGACCACACCGTGCGAATGGCCGGGCTCGGCACCGCGCTGATCAGCCGTGTCGCTGTTCCCGGCGGCAGCTACGGCAGCGCGGCCATCACCACCGAACTCGACAGGACCGTCGACCGCCTCCACCACCGGCAGGAGCAACAGTGAGCAACCCAGCGGTACCGACCACTACCGACGAGGCAGCGGCCGAGCCACCAACCGGGTCGCAGGCCGAGGCAGCGGCCGGATCGCCAACCGGATCGCCAGCCGAGGCAGCGGCCGGGCCGCCAACCGGATCGCAGGCCGAGACAGCGGCCGGATCGCCGGCCGAACCGGCGGCCGAGCCATCGGTGACGTCACCCGCCGAGCCACCCAGTCCGCCCGGCGGGTCGTCAGCCGAGCCGTCAGCCGAACCGGTGGTGACGTTACCGTCCGAGCCAGCCGCCGAGCCAGCCCCCAAGCCGCCGGCCGCGCCACGGAGCGGGCCGGCGGCCGGGCCAGCGACCACGCCGTCAGCGGCCCCCGGCGGGAAAGCGGCACCGGGCGGGAAAGCGGCGCCGGCGCCCACCGACGAGCGGCGGGCGCCGAGGAGCGGGCGCGCCCGCGCGGTTCTCGCCATCTCCTCGATCGGGGTGTTCGTCGTCTTCCTGGACGCGACGATCGTCAACGTCGCGTTCGAGTCGATCACCAGGAGCTTCCACACCACGACCGCGGGCCTGGCCTGGGTCCTCAACGCCTACGCGCTGGTCCTCACCGCGCTGCTCGTCCTCGCCGGGCGGCTGGCCGACCAGTTCGGCCGCAAACGGCTGTTCCAGATCGGGCTGATCGGGTTCGCGGTCACCTCCGCCGCCTGCGGGCTGGCGTCCGGCACCGCTGTGCTCATCGCCGCCCGGGCGCTGCAGGCGGTGTTCGCCGCGATCCTGGTGCCGTCGTCGCTGGCTCTGCTGCTCCCCGAATTCCCGCCCCACAAGCGCTCGGCCGCGATCGGGATCTGGGGCGCGATGGGTGGGCTCGCCGCGGCCAGCGGACCGGTCCTGGGCTCGGTGCTCGTCCAGTATCTGTCCTGGCGCTGGGTGTTCCTGGTCAACCTGCCGATCTGTCTGCTGGCCGCGCTGGTCGGCGCGCGGGTGCTGCGGGAAAGCCGGGACACCGGCGCCACCGGCATCCCCGACCCGTTCGGCATCCTTTTCGTGACGCTGGCGCTCAGCGCTGTCGCGTTCGGCATCATCGAGGGGCCGGACTGGGGCTGGGACGACCCCCGCGTCATCGGCGCGTTCCTCGTCGCCGCGGTCGGTCTGCCGCTGTTCGTCGTCCGGACCCGGCATGCCGCCCGGCCAGCCGTCGACCTCAGCCTGTTCCGGGTCCGCGCCTACAGCGTGGCGAACGCCGGGATGCTGACGTTCGCCACCGCCTTCTTCGCCGTCACTCTGGCGAACATCATCTTCCTGCAGACGGTGTGGCACTGGTCGGTGCTGCGCAGCGCCCTCGCGGTGACCCCGAGCCCGCTGCTCGCCGGTGTCGCCGCCCCGCTGGCCGGCGCGCTGGCCGACCGTTTCGGGCACCGCGCGGTCCTCGTCCCCGGCGCGCTGTCCTTCACCGCGGCGATGCTGCTGTTCGCCACCCAGATCGATGCCACCCCGCACTACGTCACCGACTGGCTGCCGGCGGCCCTGCTCACCGGTGCCGGCATCGGGCTGACCCTCCCCACGCTCGGCAGCGCGGCCGCCGCGTCGCTGCCACCGGCCCGGTTCGGGATCGGCAGCGCCATCAACTCCTCGTTCCGGCAGCTCGGCGCCGTGCTCGGGGTGTCGGTGTTCGTCGCCGTCCTCGGCACGCCGTCCCCCGCCTCCGCGCTCGACGCCTTCCAGCGCGTCTGGTACGTGATGGCAGGCGTCGCGGCCCTCTCAGCCCTGCTCTGCGCCGCCGTCCGCACCCGCTCCCACCGCCCACAGGCGGCGCGCCAGTCACAGTCAGCACAGCAGCCACAGCCGGCGTAGCCGAACGGATCACGATAGATTCGTGACCGCTTCAGCCCTGCCCCCGTGTCCACCGCTACCTCGGGAGCGTCGGGAACGGGGAGCACCGACGGTCTGACGAGAACTTCACCGAAGCGTTCCACCGCGCGAAATCTTCTTCTGTCGTCCGAGATTCCTGGAATTCCTGGAGATGCGTGTGGCCGAGCCTGGCGTCCCATTCCCCGACGTTCCCGCCGGCGTGGAGATCACTGGCCCTGTCGGGGAACGCTTCGAGGAGATCCTGACCCTCCCGGCGCTGGCGCTGGTCGCCGATCTGGAGCGCCGCTTCGGCCCACGGCGGGGTGAGCTGCTGGCCCGGCGCGGCGAGGTGCAGGCCCATCTGTCCGCCGGCGCGAACCTGGACTTCCTCCCCCACACCAGGGACGTCCGCGAGGGTGACTGGCAGGTCGCCCCGCCCCCGCCGGGCCTTCTCGACCGCCGGGTCGAGATCACCGGGCCGACCGACCGCAAGATGACGATCAACGTGCTGAACTCGGGCGCGAAGGTCTGGYTGGCCGACTTCGAGGACGCCAACACCCCCTGTGGGAGAACATGGTCACCGGCCAGCTCAACCCGCGGGACGCCCTGGACCGCACCATCGACTTCACCAGCGGGGACGGCCGGCGCTACGCCCTCGCCGACACCCTGGCCACGATCGTGGCCAGGCCCCGGGGCTGGCACCTGACCGAAAAGCACCTGCTCGTCGACGGCCGGCCCGTCTCCGCCGGCCTGTTCGACTTCGGGCTGTACTTCTCCACTGCGCGCAACGGCAGCTCGACGCGGGCAGGGGCCCGTACTTCTACCTCCCGAAGCTGGAAAGCCATCTTGAGGCGCGGCTGTGGAACGACGTCTTCGTCCACACCGAGGACGCCCTCGGTTTTCCCCGGGGCACAATCCGCGCCACCGTGCTCATCGAGACGATCCCGGCGGCATTCGAAATGGAGGAGATCCTCTACGAGCTGCGTGAACATTCCGCCGGGCTGAACGCGGGCCGCTGGGACTACCTGTTCAGCATCATCAAGAAGTTCCGCGACCGGGGTGAGCGGTTCACCCTGCCCGACCGCAACGCGGTGACGATGACCGCCCCCGTCATGCGCGCCTATACCGACCTGCTGGTGCGCACCTGCCACCGGCGCGGCGCCCACGCGGTCGGCGGCATGGCCGCCTTCATCCCCAGCCGCCGGGACGCCGAGGTCAACGCCACCGCCCTGGCCAGGGTGCGCGCGGACAAGACCCGCGAGGCCGAGGCCGGCTGCGACGGATCCTGGGTCGCCCACCCCGACCTGGTGGCGCCGTGCCGGGAGGTCTTCGACGGCGTGCTCGGCGAGCGCCCCAACCAGCTCACCCGCATCCGCGAGGACGTTCGGGTCAGCGCCGCGGACCTCCTCGACGTCGTCTCCGCGCCCGGCGAGCGGACACTGGCGGGCCTGCGCAACAACGTCAGCGTCGCCCTCCAGTACCTGCGCGCCTGGCTGCGGGGCACCGGCGCCGTCGCGATCTTCAACCTGATGGAAGACGCGGCCACCGCCGAGATCGCCCGCTCCCAGGTGTGGCAGTGGCTGCGCGGCGGCGTCGTCCTCGACGGCGGCACACCGGTGACCCGCGAGCTGGTCGAACGCCTCGTCGAGGAGGAACTGGCCGTGATCCGGCAGTCCCCCGGCGACGGCTACGACGCGGCCGGCTTCGAGCAGGCCCGCGCGCTGTTCGTCGAGCTCGCCCTCGCCGACGACTTCACCGACTTCCTGACCCTCGCCGCCTACGRCCGGCTGCCGTAAGAGATGCCGTAGGTGGAAACCGCTACTGACACAACGTTTTTTCACCTACGGGCGCGAAGTCCGTAGGTGAAAAACGTTGCCGCCACGACACTTTCCACCTACATCTGGGGCGGAAACCCCGCGACCAGTCCGGTGGCTTTCGCGGGCGGTCGGTCGCGGGGAACCCCACGGGCGCGGGAAGCCTACGGGCGTGGGAAGCCTGTGGACCTACGGACCTACGGAGAGGCGCGGGTTCCGGTGCGGCGGGCGGCGCGTTCGTAGAGGTGGGCGGCGCGCAGCGGGTCGCCGTTGCGTTCGTGGAGCTCCGCGGCTCGGACCCAGTCGTCCGCAAATTCTGCCGCAAGGGCATCATCCAGCCAGGTACGCGGCGCTGGAGGCGCCTCTGGGGCGTGGTTGCGCAGCCTCTTCCACAGCCCCCGGGCGCGTTGCCGGCCGTCGGCGGACGGCTGCGGCGCCAGGTCGGACCCCGGCTCCGGTGGCCGGGGGGTGACCTGCGCGTCGACATCCGCCAGCGCCGCCTCGATCTCCGGGGGAAGCTGGAGGTCCAGCTGTGGGCCGGGGCCGGCCCACAGCGTCCACACCGGATGGCGAGTACCCAGGTCGAAGGCGACGGCCCGGTCCGGCAACGCCACCACGGCGATGTCGTCCCCGGCGCCGAACAGGGCCCGGCGGGCGCTCGGGGGCAGCCGCGGGCGCGTCCGGTAGCCGACCGGCAGGAACAGCGGGCCGGGCCCGAGGCAGTACAGCGGCTCACCGACCGGCAGCCGTTCGAGCAGACCTCCGGGGGCCAGCAGCAGATGCCGGTCCCGGCCTCGGACGACGAACGCGGTCTCGGCGAGCGGATGYCCTTCCAGCAGCAGCGGGACGGCCGCGAGGTCGTCGTCGTCGAGCAGCGCCGCGTCGGTGTCGGCCTCGCCGGTACGGCCCGGGACGATCGCGACCGGCCGCCCCGCCAGCCGCGGCGATGCGCCGGCCGCTGCCAGGGAGGTGCCGTCCACCGCCGATGTGGTCGGGTCCGGCGTCTCCAGCGGGTAGTCGTCGGCGAGCCGGACGAGCGTGGCCGCGTCCGTGGGCGCACCGAGGCCGACCAGCCGCCAGCAGCCGAAGGAGGCGTCGGCCAGCACCCACGTACYGGCGTCCACCAGATCGGCGAGCAACGGATCGGGCAGGGCGGACGCCATGGCGTGCTGGACCAGCAGAGTGCCTCCGGTGACCCGGCAGGCCAGCACGAACGGGTCGTGATCGAGCGCCGTCAGCAACGACGCGAGCAGCGGCTCCCCCCGCGCCGATGCCGAAGTCGAACTCGCAGTCGATGCTGGGAAAGGCGCCCCGGTGCTCTGCCCGTATGCCCAGGAGACCCTGGGATCCGTCACAGAAAGTCGTAGTTCGATGATGATTCGCCCGCCGCCGGACGCCCCGGCGACGGGCTCTCCCGTCCCTCGCCCGCCGACGGCGGACCATGACGGCTCGACGGCGGCGCCGGGCCCCGCGCCCGTGGCAGTGCCGGACGGCGTGGTGTCGTCGAACAGCGGGACGAGCCGGACAGGCCGGTACCGCACGTCCAGCCCCAGCTCCAGGGCGCGTTGGACGACCCCACCGGCCTGCGAGCCCGGTACCAGTACCACCGCCTCGGCGGACGGGCCAGCCGCCACCGGATGGAGCCCGGCCGTCCGCACAACCTCGACGACGCTCACCGGACGAAGCCCGGACACCAGCACCGACCCACGATCGTCGCCCGCCGTGGCCGGCGTTGCCGCTGGTGGCGCGCCTGGCGACCGGGCCGGTGACACAGGCGGTGACGCGGCCGGTGACGCGGTCGGCGGGGCGTCCCAGCCGCGGTCGGGCAGGAAGCGTTCGCCGGCACGGACGTACAGCCGGCCGCGTGCGGTCGACACCAGCTCCCGGCCCAGGTCGAGGGCCACGTCAGCGGCGACCCACCAGTCCCCGGCCGGCCCGGATCCGCCAGCCCCGGCCGCGGCCGGAGCGGATCCGCCAGCCCCGGCCGGGCCGGCTGCTCTGGTCAGGGCAGATCCACCGGCGCCGGGCGGGCCGGCTGTCCCGGTCGGAGCGGGCGTCCCGGTCGGGGCCGCTCCGTCGGCCCGGAGGAACTGGATGCTCTCGCCATGCCCGGTTGCCACGAGTGAACCAGCGAACACAAGCGCCGCGGAGGCGGAGCCGAACCTGCCGGCAAGGAACACCGCCGGCCCCGGGCCAGCCGGCCCGGGCAAGCCGGCCACCGCTGCCGGCGGGATCTCCCGCCCGGCGAAAGGACGCGGACGCCGCCCCTGGCCGGACGCCGGACTGCCAGGTCCCAGAGCCATCGACTACCTCGCGGACGGGCTGGTCGCGGACCATGCGGCGACCGACCCCGCGACGACGGACGGCCTACCAGGAGCAGATGACCCGACAGGAGCGGACGGCCCGCCGGGAGAGAACGGCCCGGCAGCGGAGGGTCCGGAGCTGGTCACCCCGGCCTCGGTCGGCGCGGCGAGGGCCGGCGTGGTGGTGACGGGCGGCAGGACAAGCTCGGTGTGCAGGACCCGCAGCGACCATTCGGCCCACCGTTGCTCCGCGCCGGTACGCCGTCCCCGCACAGCCGCGGCAAAGACGAGCGCGACCTGGTCGTAGCGGTGCGCGGCCTCGGCCAGCGCGACCGCCCACCGTTCGATCCGCAGGTCGGCCGCGGCCACGGGCCAGGTGGGCTCGCCGGCCAGCGGCTCGGCCAGGATCGCCTGGACGTCGGCGAGCACGGGCAGGATGCGCCGGGCGGGCAGCCCTTCGGCGATGTCGCAACGGGCCAGCACCAGCCGTCGCGACATGACGTTGAGCACCGGCGGAACCGCCGGTCCCCCCATCGTCCCGGCAACGCCGGGCACCGGTCCGACGGCGGAACCGGACATCGGCTCGACGGCACCGGCCACCGATCCAAGGGAACCAGCCACCATGCCGGCCGAACCAGCCGGCACGTTCGACGGCGTGACAGCCGGATCGGCCGTGAGCCCGACCGACGGCTCGAACGAATCATGATCAGGGTTGGGGCCAGGAGCGGCTGGCAGGGACGCGCGGGCGGCGGCCGGGTCGTCCAGGTTGTGGACGAGCAGCCACGCGGCGACGTGGAGGAGACCGGCCGCGGTGTAGTCGGCGACCGCGTCCCGGTACCGGCCGATCCGGATGGCCAGCTCCGCCGCCCGCTGGAAGGAGCCGGCGTCCCGGTAGCAGCGCGCGGCCTCGACGATCTGCCCCGCCCGCAGGTAGCAGCTCGCGGCCCGCTCGAGCAGCACACGGTCAGTCATGGAGCCGTTGCCCTCGTTCGGCCCGTCCGGTCGACGGCTCCCGCTCGCCGGGCCGCTGCCCGGCCTGCCGCTCCTGGACCAGCGGTACCGGCCGCGGGGCCTCCTGCCCGACGGGGGCCTCCTGCTCGATGAGGGCCTCCTGCTCGATGAGAGCGTTGTTCTCGACGATGCGGGCGACGTCGGCGGTGATCCGGTCGTGGCGGGCGTCGTGGTCGGCCACGGGCACACCTTCGCCGGTGTCCTCGACGCGGAACACCTCGACCTCACCGCTGTCGGCGCGGTAACGGAACTTCACCCGGACCCGCATGCCCCACCCCCGAATCCCGTAATCCGTGTCCCGAAATCATTTTTCGTCGGTCGTGGTCTGTCGTGGCCGTGCTTCATAGTCCGGAGCCCAGAACCTGAAATCGAGAATCGAAGGCTGCGATCCGTGGCCTGGCGGCCGGAATCCGGCCGGGCCATCAGATCCGCAGCTCGAACTCGATGTCGAGGACACCGTCGTTCTCCGACCAGGTGATGCCCTCGGCGTGCCGGGCCCGGGCGTAGGCCAGGATCGCGTCCCGGTAGGCCCCGGCCAGCGCCTGGTGGAAGATGTTGCGCCCCTGAATACCGACGGTGACCAGCCGTTTCGCTGCCTCCCGGCGCAGCGCCTCGGCGCGGGCGGCGGCGGCCTCGGCCAGGGCGGCGTCCGCGCGGGCCGCGGCGGCGGCCTTCACGGCGGTGCCCTCGGCACTGTCGGCCTGCTGCCGGGCGGCGGCGAGCAGCGCCTCGACCTGGGCGTCGACGGCCCGCTCGGCGTTGCGCGCGGCCTCCCGGCGGGCGTACCGCTGCGTCCGGCCGCCGTAGTTGTCGTCGTAGTAGATGCCCTCGCCCTCGGCCTCGACGGTTTCGGCGAGCTGCCCGCGGACGACCGCGCTGGCCTCGCCGGAGGCCGTCACCTCGGCGACGGCCTCCGCGACGATCTCCAGTTCGCGGGTGGCGGGGTGGTAGCTCAGCCAGCCACCGTCGAGGGCGTGCCGGAACGACTCGCCGTCACGTTCCCACCCGGCGGTGCGGGCGAGGACTCCGGTCAGCGCGGCCAGGGTGGGCGCGCCGATGCCGGCGGTCAGCGGCTCGCGGATCCGGGCGTCGCCGGTGGCCTGCCCGCGCCGGGTCACCTGGCGGCGGACCTCCTGCTCCCAGGCGTCGCTGAGGTCACGGGTGGCGCGGACGCGGACCCGGCGCGGGTTACACATCGACCAGTTCCTCCTCGGCGAACCGTTCCCGGTAGATGGCGATCGTCTCCCGCTGGTGGCGTTGGACGTCGGCGAGCAGGTCGCGGGCGTCGGGATGGTCGCGGCGCAGCTCCAGGACGAGCCGCTGGCCGCGTCGCAGCAGCTCCCGGAACTCCTCGGCRCCGGCCACCCGCGCACGCTGGCCGGCCAGCTCGGCGAGGTCGATCCGCAGCTCGCCGAAGCTGCGCACGGTACGGCCGGGCCGGTCGACGGGCACGCCGGCGTCGGCGACGATCCGGCGTATCGTCTGCTCGTCCCGTGGGTTGGTCCACAGGTGGACGAGCGGGGCGAGGTCGGCGAGTTCGGCGGCGGCGCGGCCGGCGAGCAGCGCGCGGGCCGCGAACGTCTTCTGCGCCTTCACCGCCCGCCGGTCGGAGAAGACGACGCCTTCGGCGCGCAGGGAGCGCACGATCCGGGCGAACGGCCCGCGCACGGCGGTCAGGTCGATGTCGGCGACGGCGCGCTGGAGCCGGCCGAGATCGGCGAGGCCGAACCCGACCCGGGTGCGCCCGGCCGGGCCGCCTGCCCCGGCCGCCGCCGGATTGATCAGTTCCTGTTCGCCGCGCCAGCCGAGGGTGAGGACGTCCTCGATGTCGTCGTCGGGGACGTAGTCGAGCCGGCAGCRCAGCAGGAACCGGTCGCTGAACGCGGCCAGCACCGGATCGTCCGGAATGTCGTTGGACGCGCCGAGCAGCGTAATCAGACTGGTGTCGACCATGCGGGTGCCGTTGTGGAAGGTCCGTTCGTTGATGAGGGTGAGCAGGGTGTTGAGGATCGCCGAGCTGCCCTGGAACACCTCGTCGAGCAGGGCTATGTCGGCCTCGGGCAGCATGCCGGCGGTGTTCACCTGGTAGACGCCCTCGGTCTGCAGCCGCCGGATGTCGATCGGCCCGAACAGCTCGGCCGGTTCGGTGAACCGGGTCAGCAGATAGCTGAAGCAGCAGGCGTCGAGCGTGCGGCGGAAGCGTTCCAGCAGGCTGCTCTTGGCGGTTCCCGGCGGCCCGACGAGCAGGACGTGCTCGCGGCACAGGACGGCCAGAGCGAGCAGGTCGACCGCTTCGTCCCGGTCCACGAAGTCCTGCCGGACGTCGCGGAGCCGGGTGGCGAACGTGCGCGCCAGCACCCTGGTCGGCTGGTCCAGCGCTGGTGTGGTCATGGCGCGGTGCTCTCTCCCCGGCCGGGCCTGGTACCGGTGGCACGGGACGTCCCGGCCCGGGAGTTCCCGTCCGTGTCCGTGGTGAATTCTTCCCCATCGGTGACGATCGGGAGCGTATCCGTGATGTCACGACGTATGGCGTCCTCGGTGCGCCGGTCCGACGGCGGGCTCTTCGCCAGCTCCCGCTGCTGTCGGGCTGCCCGCAACGCCCCGATCAGCTCGCCGAGCCGGCGGGCGTCAGCAGGCCGCCGCGGGTCGCCGACCAGCTCGTCGGCGCGGCCGTCGCGGAACACCGAGCGGATCTCGTCGCCGTTGAACCCCTCGGTCGCCCGCGCGATGGCGTCCACCAGCGCGGGGCCGACYGGGATGCCGAAATGCTCGGCGTGCACCCGGACGATCTCCCGGCGGGCGTCCTCGTCCGGCAGGCCGATCCTGATCGGGCGGAATCGGCTCGGCCGCAGCAGCGCGTCGTCGATCAGGTCGATCCGGTTGGTCGTACCGATGATCAGAACCGGCACCTCGGGGCGGAAGCCGTCCAGCTCGGTGAGCAGCTGGGCGACGATCGCGTTGCCCGCCCGGCTGCCGCCGTCGCCCCGGCCGGTGCGGCTGGCCGCGATCGAGTCGAACTCGTCGAAGACCACCACGGCCGGGGCGTTGCGCCGCGCCTCGGCGAAAAGATCGCGGATCTTGCGTTCGCTCTCCCCGACGTACATGTCGGTGACCTCCGGCCCACTGACCACGAGGATCGTCGCGGCCAGCCGGGCGGCCACCGCCTTGGCGAACAGCGTCTTGCCGGTGCCCGGCGGGCCGTGGAAGATGAACCCCCGCGGCACCAGGTCGTGGCGGAGATGGGCGGGCAGGTCGACGGCGCCGCCGATGATGGTCAGCGCCCGCGCCAGCTCGGCCTTGACCTCCGCGTAGCCGCCGATCGCCGAGAACGGCACGTTCGGCACCTCGAACGAGCTGGACGTACGGGCCTTGAACACCCGCAGCTCGTGACGCAGGTCGGCGAAGGTGGGCCGCCGGTCGCCCTCGCGGAGCGCCGGGCGGTGCTGGTGGTAGGCGAACCGCAGGGCGTTGCGCAGCCGGACGGCGTTCATCCCGGCCACGTACTTGTACAGGTCGGCCGCGTCGAAGCCGTCGAAGAGCCCGGCCTCCTCGCGGGTGACCAGCGCCCGCCCCACCGGCACCCGCGCGCCGGAGCCGGTCGTCACCTCCCGGGGCAGGATCTCGATCGACAGCCGGACCGCGAACCGGTTGGCCAGCACCTCGGGGATCACCAGGGACGGGTCGGTGAACGCCAGCAGCACGCACGCGCTGCGCTCGTAGAGGACGTCGGCGAGCTCCCGGGCCTCGCTCGTCAGCGCCGCGTCGCTGCCGCCGGCGAGCAGGTCCAGATGCGGGACGACCACCACGTCACCGGGCTTGGCGTCGGCGACCGCGGCCTGCAACGCGGCCAGCAGCTCGGCGCGGCGCCCGCCACCGAGCGGGGTCGCCTCCCCCGGCCCGGACGGCGTCCCCGGCACCGCGGTCGCGGCGCCGCCGGCGGGCCGCGGCGTCCGCTGGGGCCGTCCGGAGCGGCCGGCGATCTCGTGGGCCAGGTGCTCGACGAGCAGCTTCTCGCAGCGCACCAGGACCGACA
Source organism: Protofrankia sp. BMG5.30 (assembly GCF_001983005.1). Classification (NCBI taxonomy): domain Bacteria; kingdom Bacillati; phylum Actinomycetota; class Actinomycetes; order Frankiales; family Frankiaceae; genus Protofrankia; species Protofrankia sp. BMG5.30. The sequence goes on from NZ_MOME01000015.1 coordinate 30,052, forward strand.
GGCCGCTCTCCAGGTACGCGGCGGCCCGGTTGATCTCCGTGTCGTGCGCGATCAGCACGGCTTCCCGCTCGCTCAGCGTCTCCGGATACCCGGACTCCGCGGCCGCGGCCGGGCCGGCCGCGTCGGCGTCCCGCCCGGCTGTGTCACCGCCCTGCCCGGGCAGGGGGGTGTTCCGCCCGGTGCTGCTGACGTGGGTGTCCACGTCCGCGCCAATCCCGCTGCCAATCCCGCTGCCGGGGCCGCTGCCAGCGCCGGCAGCGGGATTGGCAGCCGAGTTGTCCGCGGCGTCGGTGCCGGCCGCCGGCCCGCCGTCGCGCGGGGAGCCGGCCGCGGCGAGGGCCGTCAGGTCCAGGCCGGGCGGGAGGTGGAGCGGGGTCGACGGGTCGGGTTCGGCCAGCTCCAGGACGAGCCGCCGGACCGGTACGTCCAGGTAGGCCGGATCCAGCGGGGTGAGGCTGAACGCCGGCAGGTCGGCCAACAGCTCACCGAGCGTGAGCTCCGGTTCGTCGGTCTCGGCCAACACGTAGCGATCGTGAAACGCCGTCGGGTCGAGGGGGACGAGCCGCAACATGCGTACACCCGCACTCATGCCGCACCTGCCACCGACACGGCGAGCCGATACCGCCGGACGAGGGTCAGCGCGTCGCGGTGGCCGTCCAGGAACATCCGGGAGCGGATCAGCTCCGGGTCGCGCTGGTCCAGCACGGCCAGCGGCGCCCAGAACCGGATGGTGGCAACAGGCAGGTCGTCGGGCGGCCCGGTGCCGGCGAGCGCCCGGGCCGCCGCGCCCAGCCGCCCGTCCCAGTCGGCGCCGTGGCGCAGCCGGGCCAGCAGATAGACGTCGAGCACGACATCGGGATGATCGTTGGACAGCCGGGTCAGCAGCTCCGCGCGCCAGGCGAGCACCGCCGGGTCGGACGACCAGGCGGCCAGCGCCGCGGTCAGCACGGCACGCCCACGCGGCCGGCCGAGCAGGCCGACGGCGGCCGCGGCCTGCGTCGCGGTGGCACCGCGGGCCAACCGGGCCAGCGGCGGCCGGTACAACACCGCGGTCAGGGGAGACGCCCGCAGCAGCGCGTCGGCCAGCTCGGCGTCGATCGTCCGCTCCGCCGCCGGCCCGACCGGCGTGGCCAGCCCGACCGGTGTGGCCGGTGTGGCTGGCCCGGGCACCCCTGCTGGCCCGGGCGGCCCGGGCGGCCCGGATGCCGCGGCCGGCCCGGAGTCCGCCGTCCGCCCGGGTGTTGCTGCCCGCCCGGCTGTTGCTGCCTGTTCGGATATCGCTGCCTGTTCGGATGTTGCCGTCCGTTCGGGCGTTGGCGTGCGGGGTACCGTCCGGCAGGCCAGCAGGGCCGGAGCGACCACGGCGTGCCGGGCGAGCGCGTCGGCCCAGCCACCGGCGGGCAGCCCCACGGCGGGAGACGCCTCGGCGAGGGCCCGCGCCGGCACGGGCTCGGCCCGCCCGCCGACCGCGGCGGCCAGCAGCAGCGCCCCCGGGCCGACCGGCACCGGGTCGGCGAACGGAGGCGATCCCGTCCCGAGCCGGGCGGCCGTGCCGCGGATCAGCTCCCGCAGCGCCGTCACGGTGGCCGCACCGGGACGACCGAGCCCGCCGACGTCCCGCAGCGGGCCGACCGGTGGCGGCCCCGGCCCTCTCGCCGCGTCACCACCCGCCGGCCGGTCGGCGCCAGCGGCTCCAGCGGCCTCGGTGGCCCAGGCGAGCACCCGCCGCACGGTCGTCTCCGCGTTCATCCGGCGGTCCCCCAACAGGGGGTGATCACCATGCTCTCAGCACCGTCCCGGGCACCTCTCACCTCCTGTGCGCGCCACCTCTTGCGAGCGTCACCTCTTGTGCGCGCGCCGTGGCCGTAAGCACGGCGTCAGCATCAACAGCGACGTCTCGAAGAAGATCGGACTCTCCCGTTGTTCCGGGCGGCTGCCCTGGATCCGGCCAGGAACGACGCAGGCTGCGTCCCCCGTCGTGCGGACCACCGCGCGTTCGTCCCGGAGGTCATCTCAGCCGTCCCGGCTCAGGCGGGCGGAGCCGGCGATCTCGAGTACGAGCTTGCCGGTGTTGCCGCCGGAGAAGAGCAGGAGCAGCGTCTCGGGGAAACACCCGATCCCGCCGGTGACGACGTCCTCGCGGGCCCGCAGCGAACCGTCCGCCAGCCAGCTGGCCAGCTCCGCCGTCGCCTCCGGATAGCGGTCGGCGTAGTCGGAGACCAGCATCCCCGTCATGGACGCGCGCTGGATCAGCAGCCACCAGTAGTTCCGCGGTCCGCTGACCCGCGTGGTCGCGTTGTACCGCGAGATGGCGCCGCAGATGACCACCCGCGCGCCGAGGGCCAGGTGGACGAGGACGCCGTCGAGGATGTCACCGCCGACATTGTCGAAATAGATGTCGACGCCGTCGGGGGCGTACTTGTGCAGCGCGTCCTCGACATTCTGCTCCTTGTAGTCGATGGCCGCGTCGAAACCGAGCTCGTCGACCAGCCAGCCGCACTTGCGTGCGCCACCTGCTATACCGATGACACGGCATCCCAGCCGTTTGGCGATCTGGCCGACCACGCTGCCGACGGCACCGGCAGCCGCCGAGACCACCACGGTGTCACCCGGCCGGGGGCGGCCGATGTCGAGCAGCCCGAAGTAGGCGGTCAGGCCCGGCATCCCGAGCGCGCCGAGGTAGGTCGGCAGCGGCGCCCGGCCGGTGTCGACCGTGACGACGCCCCGGCCGTCGGAGACCGCGTACTCCTGAACCCCGAACGGCCCGGTGACATGGTCACCCACGGCGAACCCGGGATTCCTGGAGGCGACGACGCGGCCGGCCGCATAGGCGCGCATGACCTCCCCCAGCGGCACCGGCGGGACATAGGAGCGCGCCTGGTTCATCCAGCCCCGCATGGCCGGGTCGAGGGAGACATAGCTGATCTCGACGAGGAACTCCCCCTCACCCGGGGTGGGAACCACTGTCTCGACCTGCTCCCAGTCGCCGGAGGCGGGCAGGCCCACCGGACGGGCCGCGAGACGGATCTGCCGGTTGACGGCCTTCAAGGTCCACCCTCCACGGGACAACGGCGCTTGGTACGGCGGCTGCCCCTGCCAGGGGAGCCCTTACGGAGGCGGCCCTGGCAGGAACAGCCCTGATACGGCGGATGCCGCGTGCCGGATGCCGGGCGCCGGGCAGCCACCGCCGACGGTAGCGCGGCTACGGCCCGGCGGAGAGCCGCTCGCCGAGGTAGCCGTTGCGTTCCAGGAAGGCCAGCAGCGCGTCGGCCGCGCCGGCGGCGTCCACGGGGCCGACGATGGTGGGCGGTTCGTGCGCGACCAGCACGCCGGTCAGCTCCATCAGGCGCTGCCGTGGGGTGCCTGACGGCGGCGGGACGACCCTGGTCCGCGGCCGGAACGGACGCGCCGAGCGGACCGTGACGGCGGCCGCCAGGTCGTCGCCGGCGACGGTTTCCGCGTCCAGCACGGCTATCTCGGCACGCTCCGCCGCCAGGACCGCCGGCAGGGACGCCCGTCGCGGCCGGACGCCGGCGCCCTCGACCGAGCACACCGCCGGCGGGCGCACCCGCAACCGTTCCCGCCGGCCGCCGTCGAGACGGCGCTCGGCCAGCAGCGACCCGCCGTCGACACGCAGGTCGACCAGCCCGAGCGCCTGGGCGGCGCCGAGTTCGTGCGCCAGCAGCGCGGGCAGCGCGCCCGTGCCCCGGTCCGGGGAGCGGTCGCCGCAGAGCACCAGCGCCGGCTCCCCGACGGTACGGATCGCGGCGAGCAGGTTCTGGGCCAGGGCGCGCTCGTCCCGGCCGAGATCGTCGAGGTAGTGCCGGGCGGAGCCGAGCGGATCGCCGAGGTGCCGGGGATCGTCACCGTGGCGCGGGCCGCCGGTGTGCGACGCCGGCCCCGCCCCCGATGCCGGCCCCGCCCCCGATGCCGACGCCGCCCCCGATGCCGGCGCCGACGCCGGCCATGGGACCCGCAGCACTCGCGCGCCGAGCGCGGCCGCGGCGCGCAGGGTCTCGCCGGCGGCGGGTGGACCGGCGGCCACGGCCAGCACCGCCCCACCCCAGGCGTCGGCGATCCGCAGCGCGTGCTCGAGGGCGGCCTGCTCGGCCGGGGCGATCCCGGCGCCGCGCAGGTCCCGGGTGACGGCCCCGGTCAGCGGGTCGACATCCGGCCGCAGGTCGGTGTGGCACAGGCACACGGCAACGAGCGGCGCGACCACCGCCCCGGCCACGGCCCCGGTAGCGGCCGCTGCCCCGGTGTCGGCCGGGGTCTCGGCCGACGTCCCGAGCGGGGTCCCGGCCGACGTCCTGGTATCGGTTGCTGTTTCGGCCACGGCCCCGGCTGGTGTCTCGGCCGCTGTCGTGAGCGTCGGTCCGGACGGCTGTGACGTCATGGCGCCGTCACCCCCGCCGGAAGACGACGCCCTGCCCGCCGTCCGGGTAGGTCCATCTGATCGCGTTCTCGCCGTTACAGATCATGTAGCAGGTCCCGCACTCGAAGCACTGCTCGTAGTTGAACAGGATGCCGCCGTCGGAGGTCGGGGCGAACAGGTTGGCCGGGCAGGCGGTCACGCACGCCTTCGTGGTGCACGAACGGCAGACGTCGGAGTCGACCATGATGTGGGCCCGCTCGCCGACCCGGAAGTCGACGGTGGCCATCCGGTCGTCGAAGGAGATGTCGTGCCAGCGTTCGCCCGTGGCGGCCCCGGCCGCATCGCCCGAGCCGGCCGGGCGAGCCGAGCCAGCTGTGACCGCCGGGTCTGCCGGCAGGCCCGTGGCCGCCGGGCCGGTCCTGGCCGGTGCGGCCGCCGGGGCTGCCCGACCGGCCCGGCGACGATCCCGGCTGCGGTCCCTGACGAGGCCGAGCGGCAGGCGGCTCATCGGAACACCCGGCCGATCCGGGCCGCGTCGGCGGCCAGCTCGCGCAGGCTCACGCCGTTGCGCCTCGCCGCCCGCCGCAGCAGCCGGGTGAGCCCGGGCTTGGGCGTCGGGTTCGTCACGGTGAACACCCCTTCGGCGATGTCGGTGATCAGGCCGGGATACCGCTGCTGGATCCGTTCGGAGAGGATCACCCCGGGCGCGCCGCGCAGCCGTCTGTGGTCGGCCAGCACGAACTGTCCCTCCAGGTCGGACCGGTAGGAGGCGAGCCCGGCCGAGGAGACGTCACCGACGGTGATCGCCCGGGCGGCGGCCCGGCCCGCGGCCAGCCCCGAGCCGATGGCGAAGTTGACCCCCTCCAGCCAGATGCCGGCGGCGAGCGTCATGCCGGCGGCATCGCCGGCGAGGAGCAGCCCGTCGGCGTGCAGCCGCGGCATCGCGTCGTAGCCGCCTTCGGGGATCAGATGGGCGGAGTACTCCTTGACCGTCGACCCGCGCAGGTAGGGCGCGACGGCCGGGTGCGCCTTCACATCGGCGATGATCTCTTCGGGACGCACCTTCGCCGCCGCCAGGTGGGGCAGGGAGAGCACCACGCCGACGCTGACCGTGTCCGCGTTGGTGTAGAGGAAGCCGCCGCCGGGGATGCCGCGGGTGCAGCCGATCATCTCGATGTCCACGCCCTCGGTGCGGCGCACCCCGAAACGTTCGTCGATCACCTCCGCCGGCAGCGACAGCACCTCCTTGACGCCGAGGGTGTGGTGCGCGGCGTCGGCCCGCGGCAGCAGGCCGGCCTCCTTCGCCAGGAACGAGTTCACCCCGTCACAGGCGATCACGACCTGGGCGCGCAGGTCGCCGTCCGCCCGGTCGGTGCGCACACCGACGACCCGGCCGGCGGCGTCGCGCAGCAGCCCGGTGGCCACGGTCGAGGTGACCAGCCGGGCGCCCGCGGCCACGGCCCTGCCCGCCAGCCAGCTGTCGAAGTCCGCCCGGTAGGTGGTCATCCCGTTGTAGGGGGCGGCGCCCCAGGCCTCGCTGCGGTAGTCGATGGACAGCGACCGCGCCGGCGTCATGATCATCGTCGACCGGCGTACCACCCAGCGCTCCACCGGCACCTCCTCCCACCAGGCGGGGAGGACCTCGTCGAGGACCCGGCCGTAGATCACGCCACCGTAGACGTTCTTCGACCCGGGAAACGGCCCCCGCTCGACGAGCGCGACGGACCGGCCCGCCCGGGCCAGCTCGAGCGCGGCGGCCGACCCCGCCGGGCCGGCACCGACGACGACCGCGTCGAAGAGCAACGTCGCCCGGCCGGATGACGCCGGTGACGCCGGTGACGCCGACGGCGGGGACGAGGCCGACGCCGACGGTGCGGGCGCCGCGGGCGTTGCCGACGACGCGGCGGGCGTTGCCGTCACGGCCGGACCTCCTCGGGGACGGGGACACCGAACCGCCGGGCCAGCTCCACCAGCAGCGCACGGGCGTCGGTGACCAGGCCGAGATCGGCCATCGCGGTCATCGGGCAGGACGGGTCGACGTTGACGCTCACCACGTGCCGGGGCGAGCCCAGCCCGCCGACGTGCTGGCTCGCGCCGGAGATCCCGAACGCGACGTAGAGCTCGGGGTCGACCGTCACCCCGGTCGTGCCGATCTGGCGGTCGTAGCCGATCCAGCCGGCGTCGCTGGCGACCCTGGTCGCCCCCGTCGAGGCGTCGAGCGCCGCCGACACGGCGGCGAGCAGGTCGAACAGCGCCCGCGCCTGATCCGCGCCGGACCCGGGGGGCACCAGCCCGGCGCCGCCGCCGACGACCCGGCCGGCCTCGGCAAGATCCATCGTCGCCGGATCCGGCTCGACCACCTCGATGACGTCGACATCGCGCGCCCAGACCGGCGAGGACCGCGAAGGTGACAGCGGCGGCAGGGGCAGCTCGCGCGGATCCGGACGCGGCCCGGCCGTGGGCACGGAGCGCACGCCCGGCAGCAGGGTCGCCACCGCGGGCCGCACGCACTCGACCGTGAGCAGCAGCCGGTCGTCCAGCCTCGACAGCTCCGCCCGCACCACCCCGTCGGCGTCCCGCCGGACCGCGACGGCGCCGGCAAGCAGCGGACGGTCGAGCGCGGCGGCCAGCCGCGGAGCAAGGTCACGGCCGTCCGGGGACGCCGGCAACAGCAGCAGCGGGACGTCGGCGAGCACGTCGGCGAGCACCCGGGCGAGCGCGCCGGCGCGCAGCCCGGGGCCGGTGTCGCTCCACCACAGCGCCGACGCGCCGGTGACCGCCTGCGCCGCCTCCTTGGCCCCGCCACCGATGACCAACACCTGCCCGTCGGCCTCGGCGATGCTCTCCTCGGCGCCCAGCGGCAGCACCCCACCACGCGCCACCACCACGGCAAGCACCGCCCCACCCGGAACGAACCGGCCGTCTCCCACACCCCCCGCGCTCACAGCTTCCGGTTCGCTCCGTCGGACACTCCCTCCGCGGCCGCCCTCGTCCCGATGACGACCACTCCACTCGCGCCCTCCTGCGTACTCCACCCCCGGTTCGCTCCGTCGGACACTCCCTCCGCGGCCGCCCTCGTCCCGAGGACGACCACTCCACTCGCGCCCTCCTGCGCTCACAGGGACACCGCCACGCGTTGGCCTTCGACGACCGCGGCGTGCGCGCGGCGGGGGGCAAGGCAGTCACCGACCCGGTGGACGGAGAACGGCAGCGCCGGCAGATCCTCGCGCAGGCCGCGCCAGAGCGTGTCCTCCGCCTGCTGCTGGACGGCGCAGACCACCCAGTCCACGGCGCGCTGGGCGTCGGTGCCGGTGGGATGGTGCTGGAGGGCGAGCAGCACACCGCCGTCCGCGCCGGGTGTCACCCCCATCGGCACCAGGTCGGTGCTCTGGGCGATGCCCCTGGCCGCCGCCCGGACGTTCCAGGTCTCCAGGTCCAGCGTCACCCCGAGGTCCTGGCCCACGACCATGCCGTTGGTGACGACCTCGACCTGGCAGCCCCGGTCGGCCAGCAGCTCCGCGACGGAGGTGGCCTGGTGGAACCCCAGCTCGTCCACGACCACGACGGTGCCGCTCGGTTCCGCCCGCCCCTCCAGCACGTCGCGCACGTCTACCACCCGGGGATGCCCCGCCGCCCACCAGGGGGGATTCGGTCGGGCACCCGTGGCCAGCACCACCGCGTCCGGGGCCTGCGCGCGCAGGAAGTCCGCGTCCACCTCGACGGAGGTCCTCACGTCGACGCCGGTCCGCCGCACGTGCGCGATCAGGTTGCGCGCGATGTCGAGGAACTCCGCCCGGCTGGGCACGGCCGCCGCCACCGGCACCTGGCCGCCCAGCCGCGACGACCGCTCGAACAGGGTGACATGGTGCCCGCGCTGGGCGGCGGTGACAGCGGCCTGCATGCCGCCGGGGCCGCCGCCGACGACGTGGACCCGCCGCCCACGGCGGCGCGGCGGTGGCAGCGGCACCGACTCCCGGCCGGTGCGCGGGTTCTCGATGCAGCCCAGCCAGCGGTTGAGCCCCATCCGTCCCACGCACTCCTGGTTGCAGGACAGGCAGGTGCGGATCTCGGTGGCGTGCCCGGCCCGCGCCTTGGCCACGAAGTCCGGGTCGGCGATCTGCCCGCGCACCACCCCGATGAGGTCGGCGTGCCCCGCGGCCAGGGCCCGGTCGGCCTGCAGCGGGTCCTTGAACCGGCCGACGCCGACGACGGGCAGGCTCACCGCCTGCCGGATCGCGCTCGGGATGAACATCGCGTAGCCCGGCGGCACCTGCATGCTCGCCTCGATCATGTAGAGGGTGGCGGTGGCGACACCGATCGAGGTGTTGATGTAGTCGACCTTGCCGGTGGCCTCCACCAGCCGGGCCACGGCGACGGCCTCCTCGATCGTCGTCCCGCCCTCGATCAGCTCGTCGCCGCAGATCCGCACGCCGAGGGCGCGCCGCGGGCCGAGGGCCGCCCGGACCACGTCGACGATCTCCAGCAGCAGGCGGGCCCGGTTCGCCAGCGTCCCGCCGTAGGCGTCGGTGCGCCGGTTGGTCGCCGGGGAGAGGAAGCCGCGCACGATGGACGAGTGCGAGCACTGCAGTTCGACGCCGTCGAAGCCGCCGGCGACGCAGTGCTCGGCGACCAGCCCGTAGCCGTCGACCACTTCCCGGATCTCGTGAAGCTCGACGGCCTTGGGGACCTCGCGGAACAGCGGGTCGGGCACCGGGCTGGGCGCCCACACCGGCAGCCGCGAGTACATCGACGATGCCTGGCCGCCGTTGTGGTTGATCTGGGCGAGGATCGGCACGCCGTGCGCGTGCACCGCGTCGGTGATCCGCCGGTAGCCGGGGATCACCTGCGGGTTGAACCCGTGGATGAGCTTCTCGTACGGCCAGTCCGTGGGATGCGTCGAGTGCTCCTCGGTGATGATCATCCCTGCGCCGCCCGCCGCCCGGGCCGCGTAGTAGGCCACGTGCTGCTCGGAGGGCAGGCCGGCCCGCGCGTAGTTGGTCAGGTGCGCCGAGAAGACCACCCGGTTGTCGACGGTGAGCGGCCCGACGCGTAACGGGCTGAACAGGTACCGGTAACGGCTGGTGGCACTCATGTCGCCTTCCTGGGTGCGGGCTGCCGGCTGGGCGCGGGCGGCCGTCCGGGCCCCGGTCCGTACGGCCGCGTAGCCGCCGGGCGAGGAGCCGCCGGACATGCGGCCAGCGGACGAGGAGCCGCCAGGCGGGAAGCCGCTGAATGAAGGTCCATCGGAGGTGGCCTAACCGCGGCGTGCCCCGGCGAGCGGCCGGGACGCCGGCGGGCTCGTACGGCCGCCGATCTCGAGTGCGCGGCGGCGGCCCTCCAGGACCGCTTCGAGAACCGTCCGCGGCGCCACGCAGTCGCCGGCCCGGGGCGTGCCCGGCCGGGCCGTGTACAGGGCCTCCTCGGGGAGACGGTGACCACAGTCGACGAGCACCGCGCACGGCAGCGTGCGGCGCTCGCCCGTCCAGACGTCCTCCAGCACGACCCGCCCGCCGCCGGCCTCGCGCAGCAGCACCCGCAGCCGGCGGCGCACACCCGCCCGCTGGAGCCGGGTGTTGGCCGGTGCGAGATCACCGGTGAGGGAGAGCAGCGTGCCCGCCACCGTGTCAGGGGTGCCCAGGGTCACCTCGCGCCCGGCGTCGGCGAGCCATTCGGCGACCCCGACCGCCACCGGCCCCCCGACCGGGTCGTGGACGAACACCGGGCCGGCCGGAACGGCGTCCAGGCCGCCGCGCAGCACGTCGAGCACGTCGAGCACGGTCGTCTCGCCGGCGCCGGGACGGTCCTCGGCGGCGCCCCCCTCAGCAGCGCCGCCGCCTTCGTCACCAGCACCAGCACCAGCGACGGTGACGGTGACGGTGACGGTGACGGCTTCACTATCGGCTCTGTCTTCCTCGCCGAGAGCACTCTTGTTACCGACATCGCTTTTGTTGCCGCTGTCATCGGCGGCACCGCCCTCACCGTCGGCGGCGGCACCGGCACCGGCGGCGAGAGCGGCGGCATCATCGGCGCCAGCCGGTCCGTAACGGCCAGGCACGGGCCGGGAGCCGGTGGCGAGCAGGACGTCCCAGCCGTCCGCGACAGCCGCGTCGAGATCGTCGACGGTCACCTCGGCCCCGAGGTCGACCCGCACCCCGAGCCGGTGGCACTGCGCCGCCAGCCAGTCGGTGAGCAGGGCCAGCCGGGTGCGGCCCGGCCCGACCGCGGCGGCCCGCAGCGCGCCGCCGAGCACACCGGTGCGTTCGGCCAGCCGGACCGGGTGCCCGCGCAGCGCCAGCACCCGGGCGGCCTCCAGCCCGGCGGGCCCACCGCCGACCACCAGCACACCGCGGGCCCGCGGGTCGGTGCCCCTGACCGGTCCTTCGGCGGTCTCGTGCCCGCTGTACGGCTCGCCGACGCAGCTCACGACCGGGTTGCGGTTGTCACGCACCCGGCAGGCCTGGTTGCACAGGACGCACGGCCGGACCTGGTCGGCCGCGCCCGCGCGCACGAGACGCACCAGGTCGGGTTCGGCGATCTGTGCCCGGGTCATCTCGACCATGTCGGCGACGCCGTCGGCCAGGGCGGCCTCGGCCTCGGCCACGTCCACGACGCTGCCCTGCAGCACCACGGGGACGCCCCCGGTGGCGGCCCGCATCCGCCGGCACAGCTCCAGGTTGAACATCGGTGGCGTGTGCGCGGTGGGCCGGTAGGCGGAGGTGGAGAACGGCCCGCCGCGGACCACGACGAGCAGGTCGATGTCGCCGGCGAGGGCGGCGACCTGCTCGGCCGCCTGCTCGGGCGTCACCCCGGCCCAGGGCGCGAGCTCGTCGCAGGACAGCCGCAGCGCGAGGATGCCCTCGGCCCCCAGCGCGCCGCGCACCGCGGCGATCACCTCGCGGGTCAGGCGCAACCGGTCGCTGCCGTAGCCGTCCTGACGCTGGTTGGTCAGCCCGGAGTGGAACTGGCGCAGCAGCGAGACGACCCCGGCGTCGATCTCCACCCCGTCGGTGCCAGCCGCCGTGGCCAGCCGGGCGGCGGCGGCGAAACCCTCGATCACCGCGTCGATCTCGGGCTGTTCCATCTCCGCGGGCAGTTCGCGGCTGGCCGCGTCGGCCACCGGCGACGGCGCCCACAGCACCGACTGGGAGAACGCGCTCGAGCCCTGCCCGCCGGCGTGGCCGAGACCGGCGAGCACCAGGGTGCCGTGTTCCCGGCAGGCGTCGGCCACCGCGGACCAGCCGGGGGCGCAGTCGGCGGCCAGCGGTGCCCGTTCGTAGGGCCAGTCGTCGGCGGTGACCGACGCCGTCTCGGTGACGATGATCCCGGCGCCGCCGGCGGCCCGCCGGGCGTAGTAGGCCACCTGCCGGGGGCTCAACGAGCGCCGCTGGCCGAGGTTGGTCTCGTGCGGCCCGAACAGCACCCGGGATGACGCCTGCCGTGCCCCCAGTAACAGGGGGTCGGCCAGTTGTGGGGCGGGCATGTCAGTGCCCCACGGCGGTGGGCGCGAACCCGGCCAGCGGGTCCTGCTGACAGGCACTCACCGGTGCGGCACTCACCGGCGCGCGGCCGATGACCACCGGGACCGGCCCCGGCCCGCCGCGCCCCGACCCCCCGTGCCGCGGCGGCTTCCCGGCGGCGGCCCGGGCGTGGGAGTGGTCGCCGGAGGGCTTCGGGACGCCGGCGTCGCCGCGGGCGAGCAGGGCGTCGACCCCGTAGCCCTGGACGCACTCGGGATCCGGGCCGTCCAGCGGCAGGCCGGTGAAGAACTTCGCGGCCATGCAGCCGCCCCGGCAGGAGTCGAAGTGCGCGCAGGACGCGCACGCGCCCCCGCTCTGCGGCGCCCGCAGCTCGGTGAACAGCTCCGAGGAGCGCCAGACCCGCTCGAAGCCACCGGGCTCGCGGACGTTGCCGGCGAGGAAGGAGTCGTGGATGGCGAACGGGCAGGCGTAGACGTCCCCGACCGGGTCGATCAGGCAGACCACCCGGCCGGCGCCGCACAGGTTCAGTCCGGGCAGCGCCTGGCCGTAGGCGGACAGGTGGAAGAAGGAGTCCCCGGTGAGCACCTGCTCGCCGTGGGCCACCAGCCAGTTGTAGAGCTCGCGCTGCTGGGCGGCGGTGGGGTGCAGCTCGTCCCAGACGTCGGCGCCGCGGCCGGACGGGCGCAGCCGGGTCAGCCGCAGCTGGGCGCCGTACCGGTCGGCGAGGGCCTTGAACGCGTCGAGCTGGCCGGCGTTGTGCCGGGTGACGACGACGGAGAGTTTGAAGCCCGAGAACCCGGCGTCGGCGAGGTTCTCCATGGCGCGCACGGCGGTGGCGTGGGAGCCCTCGCCGCGGACCGCGTCGTTGATCTCGGCGGTGGCGCCGTCCAGGGAGATCTGCACGTCGACGTAGTCGCTGCCGGCGAGCCGGGCTGCGACGTCCCTGGTGATGCGCACCCCGTTGGTGGAGAACTTCACCCCGACGTGGTGGGCGACGGCGTAGTCGACGATCTCCCAGAAGTCCGGGCGGACGGTCGGTTCGCCACCGCCGATGTTGACGTAGAAGACCTGCATGCGCTCGAGCTCGTCGATGACCGCCCTGCACTCCGCGGTGCTCAGCTCGCGCGGGTCGCGCCGCCCCGAGCTGGACAGGCAGTGCACGCAGGCCAGGTTGCAGGCGTAGGTGAGTTCCCAGGTCAGGCAGATCGGGGCGGCCAGGCCGTGCTGGAAGTGGTCGACCAGGCGGGCCGGTGCCGCGGCGACACTCACGGCAGGCTCCTTTCGACGATCATGGATGTTGCCGCCAGCGTGGCAAGGGCACGGTGGTAGCGCGGCAGGTCGGCCTCGGTGAGGCCGACCGCGGTGGCGGCGTCCCGCGCGCGGGGGTGCTCCGGCAGTGCCTGGACCAGGCGCAGCAGCGTCGGGTCCTTCAGGAAGGACAGCCGGCGCGTCCCGAAGTGGTAGACCAGCGCTCCGAAGGGCTCCGGCCGCACCGAGACCTGGGGATGCAGCTGCCAGGGGGCGTCGAGGGCGAAGTCGGGGACGGCCCGCGCCGCCGCGGTGGGCTCGCTCGTCCGGGCCGCGCGGGCCGCGCGGGCCGGTGCCGCGTCAGCCACTGTCTGCGCTGGCCGTCCGGGCGCGGCGGACGGGGTGAACGATGGCTGACGCGGCACGGGACGCGGCACTAGTAGACCCCGCACATCCCGTCGATGGAGACGTCCTCGACGAGGAACTCCTCCTGGATGACGTCGACATCGCCGTCGACGGCCTGTGCCGCGCCAGCGGTGTCCTCGTCGAGGATGGTCAGCGTTTCGCCTGCGTGGTTGCCCATGGCCGCTCCCTTGTCGCTTCCCTGTGTCGGTCGGGTGGTTTCGTGTGCGAAGTCACAGTAGTGGCACTCAGTGCCGAGTCACAGTAGTGGCACTTGGTGCCGAAAGGAAGCCCCTGAACCGTTTCCACCCAGATCTCCGGCCGAATCTTCCGTCCAGATCGTCCGTCCGGCCAGGTCTTCCGTCTGCCTTCCGCCTGTCTTCCGTCTGGATGCCCTGGCCGGCGAGCGGCCGGGCGCGTCGGCTCCCGCGCGGCGCGGATCGCAACGGATCTTCGGGGCGGTCGCCGACTGGTGCCAGTCGGTACCGATTGGTATCGATTGGTGTCGATCAGAATCGATTGGTATCGATTACCATCGATTGGTATCGTCGGCGGGCGAAGCGACACTGCCCATGATCCGGGAGCTCACGCCCCGGCGATGTCGCGGGAGGGCGGCACAGCGATGGCGCGACCGAAGGTTCCGCTGATCTCCAGACAACGGGCACTGGAGGTCGCGCTGGAGATCATAGACACGGAGGGTATCGACTCGCTGAGCATCCGGCGGCTCGCCGAACGACTCAGGGTCAACGGCGCCTCCCTGTACCACCACTTCCAGAACAAGGACGAGATCGTCGTCGGCGCGGCAAAACTGGCGCTCGAAGGTGTCCGCACCCCGCAGGCCCACGACGAGCCCTGGCGGGCGTGGATCCTGCGCAGTGCCCGCCGGCTGCGGCAGGCACTGCGCGAACATCCCGACCTCGTGCCCGTGATGCTGCGCCGCCAGCCGCTGAGCATCGGCTTCATGCAGCTGGAGGCCACCGCCGCGCTGCTGGCTGAGGAAGGTGTGCCGGTCGGGGCGATCGCGCCGATGCTGGAGGCGCTCGAGCTTGCCGCGATCGGCAGCGCCCTGCACGAGGCGCGCGGCGGCGACGACCGCGCCGGGGTGGATCACGACGCCGAGCGGACGCCGTATCTCAGCCAGGCGTTCGAACAGCGTTCCCTGTCCGCCGACGAGATCTTCGACAGGCTGTGCGGACAGCTCGTCGACACGGTCGTGGCCACGGCTGCCGAGCGGGCGGCGGGGACGCCCGCCACGCGGGCGCTTCCCCCTCCCCAGCGACGGGCCCGGTCGCCCCAGAGCTCCTCGGCGAAGGCCACCGCCTGACCCTCCGGCAGGGTGATCGGCAGGATCCGGCCCGTGGCACGATCCGGCCCGCGTGGTGAACGTACGTTCACTGCGCCGGGCCGCCGCGGACCCGGCGCCACACCGGCTGTGACGGGATGTGCCATTGGATGAGCGGACGTTCCCTACCTGTTTAGGCTGAGGCCGCACGAGCCAGGATGACGGCTGCTCACCCGATCGAGGCCGGAGGCGGTATGACGGACAGCGGGATGGCCGACGGGACAACCGACGAGACGGCCACTGGCGCGTCCGGGCCGCTGCGCGGGCTGCGCGTCGTCGAGCTCGCCGGTATCGGCCCCGGGCCCTTCGCCGCGATGCTGCTCGCCGACCTGGGCGCGGACGTGATCCGGGTGGACCGCCCGGGTGAGGCGAACGACATCGTGCCGCCCGCGGTGGACGTGCTGCGGCGCGGCCGTCGTTCGGTTGCCATCGACCTGCGCTCCCCCGACGGTGTACGGGCGGTGCTGGACCTGGCCGAGCGGGCGGACGTGCTGATCGAGGGCTACCGGCCGGGGGTCGCCGAACGCCTCGGGGTCGGCCCGCGGGACTGCTGGGCCCGCAATCCCCGTCTCGTCTACGGCCGGATGACCGGCTGGGGCCAGGACGGCCCGCTGGCCCCCACCGCCGGGCACGACATCGGCTACATCGCGATCACCGGGGCGCTGCACGCGCTGGGCCGCCAGGGCGAGGAGCCCGCCGTGCCGGTCAACTTCCTCGGCGACTTCGGGGGCGGCTCCCTGTACCTGGTCGTCGGCGTGCTCGCCGCGGTCTTCGAGGCGGCCCGGTCCGGCCGCGGCCAGGTGGTCGACGCCGCCATCGTCGACGGTGCGGCGTCGCTGACAGCCATGGTGTACGGCCTGCTCGCCGCCGGGCAGTGGCGCGACGAGCGGGGCGTCAACCTACTCGACACCGGGCGCCCCTGGTACGACGTCTACCGGACCGCCGATGACAACTGGGTCGCTGTCGGGCCGCTGGAGCCGAAGTTCTACGCGCAGTTCATGACGCTGCTCGGTCTGGCGCCCGACGAGGCGGAGCGTGCCGACCCCGCGGCCTGGCCCGCGCTGCGGGAGCGGATCGCCGCGGCGTTCGCCCAGCGCACCCGGGACGAGTGGGCGAAGGTCTTCGAGGGCACCGACGCCTGCGTCGCCCCCGTCCTGAACCTGACGGAGGCCGCGGGTCACCCACACCTGGCGGCCCGCGGCACGTTCATCGAGGTGGACGGGGTGCGCCAGCCCGCTCCCGCGCCCCGTTTCAGCCGGACGCCCCCTGCCGTCCCGGGCCCTCCCGCGCGGCCCGGCGCGCACACCCGACAGGCGCTGACCGACTGGGGTGTGCGCGACGTGGACGCGCTGCTCGCCTCCGGCGCGGCGGTCCAGGCTGCGGTCCAGGCGTAGGCCGTGTCCGACGGCCTGGCCCGACGATCCGGGAAGGCCGTCAGCGGCGGCCCGTAGCTGTCACGTCATTAGGTGAGGGGTTTGCCGCAGCGCGGGCTGGGCGGCAGCGGTACGAACTGGCTGCCGTCGTCGCTGACCTGGACGAAGGTGAAGCAGTCGCTGAGCTGCTCGAAGTTGGTGCTGAGGTCGAGGGGCCGGGGCAGCAGACCATCGGCGTTGTAGTCGTGGACCTTGCGCAGGCCGTCGATGAACGACTGGCGGGTCGGGCAGGGCCCGGCCTCCCGCAACCCGCGGACGAACATGTCAGCGGACAGCCACCCGAAGACGGCACCCTCCTGCGTCGGGCTCTGGTTCTCCGGCGTGTAGGCGGACATCGCACCGAGCATCCGCGTGTAGGCCTGCGGGTTCTGCTCGTACGGGACGAAGTTGACGTACACGACGACCCCGGCCAGCAGCGGGCCCAACTGCCGTAGCAGCGTCTGGTCGTAACCGGCCGGGATGAGCACGGTCCTGAGGTCGACGCCAGCGGCCCGCACCGCCGGGATCAGCTTCGCCAGGACGTCCGGGAAGACCGCGCCGGCGATCGTGTCGATGCGCGCCGCCTTCATCTGCCGGGCCAGCGCGTCGAAGCTGGTCGTGCCGGCGGTCACCTCGTATTCCATGTCAACGCTGATGCCGGTGCGCCGCAGGCTCTCGACGACCTGCTGGTGGTATTTCCGGGTCGAGTCGCTCAACGCCATGTCCACCATGGCGGCGCGGGTGCCACCCCGGCTGCTGGCGAAATCCCCCCAGACCGTGGACGACCCGTTCGCAGCCGTGTAATAGTGCCAGGAGAACATGTTCTGGTGCTGTGACCAGACCGTCTCGGCGGCGAACCCGGTGACCGGGACCGTATGGTCGCCGAGATACTGTGCGGAGCCGGCCGCCACCTGTAGCCCCTGCATGATGCCGAAGGCCTTTTCGTCCTCGACGAGCTGACGGGCTCCGACCAGGTTCAGCGCGGGATCCGTCGCGTCGTCCCGCCAGACGTAGCTGAGCTTCCGGCCGTTGACACCGCCTTCGGCGTTGGCCAGGTCGAAACGGGCCTGAACGCCGGAGCGGAATCCGTGCGCCGGGGACGCCCCGGGCCCGGAATTGCTGTACAGCAGGCCGRCTTTGACCTCGGTGCTGGTCACTCCCGGCGCCGTACAGCTCTCCGCCTGCACGGATCGGCTGGTATCCCCGCTGCCGCATGCGACCAGCAAACCGCTCAGGCCGCCCGATGCGACGACCAGAGCGGTGAAACGTAAGTGCCAACGTCTGCAGACCAATGACATGTTGACCCGTCTCTTGTCCCAAGTGTGAGATGGAGCACAGGCCAGTGTAGGAGTATGCGGTGCGCAGTCGGACGGCCACCAGACTTTGGCCTTCCGTTGATGTGAAGAGTCACCAGGTGGCAACCAGGAGCAGTGCTCGGCGGAGATCACGAGCCACCGGCCACCCTCGCGGCACGCCTGGACAGGGCTGGCCCGATGCCGCATGAGACGCGGGCCGTGGCCGTACCTGTCAGGTCAGTGGCCTGCCGCGGGGCGGGGCGCGACGGCCGCCGCGCGGCAGTCCTCGTCGAGGCGGGTGGACGCTCCCGCGCCGGCAGGCCTCTTTTCTTCTCGTGTTCTCTTCTCGTGCCGGCGGCGGCCGGGCAGAACCTGCCACCCGGCCGCCGCCGGCACGACACCGCGAACCCGATCCCGCCTGTTCACACTGGCTGTTTGCACGGAAACAGCCAGTCACACGGAAACAGCCAGCGGTGGTCCGTAACCGCCCGCTCAGGGGAGCAGGCTGCCGCAGCGCGGGGTGGGTGCCAGCGGCAGGAACCGGCTGCCGTCGTCACTGACCTGGACGAAGGCGTAGCAGTCACCCAGCCGTCCGGAGTTGGTGGCGAAGTCGACCTTCTGCAGCAGCAGACCGCCGCCGTCGTAGTCGTGAACCTTGCGCAGRCCGTCGATGAACGACTGGCGGGTCGGGCAGGGCCCGGCCTCCTGCAGACCACGGATGAACATGTCGGCGGACAACCATCCGAAGACGGTGCTCTCCTGCGCTGGCACCTGGTTCTCCGGAGCGTAGGCGGTCATCGCGTCGAACAGCCGCTTGTGCGCCTCGGTGTTCAGCTCGAACGGGACGAAGTCGGTGTAGATGACGACCCCGGGCAGCGCCGGGCCGACCTGTTGCAGCAGCGTCGGGTCGTAGCCGACCGGGATGAGCACGGTCTTGAGGTCGATCCCGGCGGCCCGCACCGCCGGGAGGAGCTTGATCAGCACGTCCGGGAAGATGACCCCGGCGATGGTGTCGACCTGCGCCGCCTTCATCTGCCGGACCAGCGCGTCGAAGCTGGTCGTGTTGGCCGTCACCTCGAAGGTCATGTCGGTGTTGACGCCGGCGGMGTTCAGGCTCCGGGCGAGCTGCCGGTGGAACTTCTTGGTGGCCTCGCTCAACGCCATGTCCACCATGACGGCACGGGTGCCGCCCCGGCTGCGGACGAAGTCTCCCCAGACGGTGGACGAACCCTTTTCCGTGGTGTAATAGTGCCAGGAGAACATGTTCTTGTACTGCGCCCAGACGGTCTCGCCGGCGGATCCGACAACCGGGATCCCCCGCTCGCTCAGATAGGGCGCGGAACCGGCCGCCACGTGCGGTCCCTGAATGATTCCGAAGACCCCTTCGTCCTCGACGAGATCGCGGGAACCGACCAGGTTCAAYGCGGGATCGGTGGCGTCGTCCCGCCAGGCATAGGTGAGCTTCCGGCCGTTGACACCACCCTCAGCGTTGACCACCCCGAGGCGGGCGTCGATACCGGACCGGAACCCGCGTAGCGGGGACGCCCCCGGCCCAGACGTACTGAACACCAGACCTGCTTTGACCTCGGTATCAGTTACTCCCGGCGTCGTACAGGCCGATCRGGTGGGCCGCCCGGCAACATCATTGTTACCGCATCCGAGCACCAGCCCGCCCAGGGTGGCCAATGCGAGAACCAGGGTGATGAAATGTAAGCGTCGACGTCTTCTGATCACTGTCATGTTGACCCGTCTCTCCGTACCCACGAGATGAAACAGGGCCATTCTAGGAGTGYACGGTAGGTAGTCACCCGTCCCCTGGTATTCCAATGTCGATTGGAATACCAGGACGCGACACCCGGCCGACGGGAGAACAACCGCGAACCGGATCCGGAAAATCCGGCCCGGTTGTCACGGTACGACCGGCCGGACGCGCGGTCACGGTTTTCTCCCGGCCGCCGACTCCCGGCCCGCGGCATCCCGACAGCCTGCCCGAAAGCCGGCAGCCGGGAGAAGGAACCACCCGGACACAGCGGGACGCCCGTCCCAGGGCCTGTCTCGGCGGTGGTAAGGAAGACTGCTGGCCACCTCCTACCCGGGCCGCCGGCGCCGTGCTCGTCCCGGCCGGGAAGGGCTTCTGGCACCGTGTGTCTGACGAAGCCGTCAGCCCTGCCCAGCCTGGCTGTGGTCCCGCTCACCCGCCGCCGTCGACGGCGGCGGAAAGCCGTCTCGGACTCCCGTCGCAGGCCGGAGCCGCCGCGGGGCCCGTCGACATCGAAAGATCGTCCCCTGCCGCGGATCCCCGCCGGGCGGCCAGCCCCGCCAACTGGCCGCTCCGGCGGGCCTACAGCCGTCCCGGGCCGCCGAAGCGTGTTCCGGCGTTCCGTTTCGGTAGAAACAACCGACAGAAAGACCATGCGGTATCGACGGCGACGCGAAACCGGTGTCGTCACGCGACAGACGTCATCGCGAAACCAGCGTCGTCGCGCGGCGGACCTCCTCGCGCCGCCGTCAGCCGTCGGAGCTAGCCCTTCAGGGCCTGCACCAGCTGCGTGGCCTGGGTTTCGGTCAGACATTTCGTCGCGCCCTTGTTGAGGCTAACTACCTTGTCACCCTGAATAGCTGCCTGGAAATAGCAGGTGGGGAAGGCCGGCTGACCCTCCGTGAAGGTCGTCGGTGGAATGATGCCACCCAGCGTCTCGTCCTTCAGCGCGTACAGCCCCTTCTTGACGTCGGCCGATGTCGAGTCGGGCCCGAGGTTACCCGCTTTGGCCGCCGCTTCGAACAGTTTGCCGCTGGCCCACGGATAGATCGTGTCATAGGTGAACTGCTGGCTCTTGCGCAGGTCCGGGTAGTACGTGTCCAGCGCGTCGAGGAACTCCTTCACCGCCGGCACGGACTCGTCGGTGTAAAGGACGGTCGGGGACGACAGGAGAGCCCCGTCAAAACCCTTGTGCCCCAGCCAGGACGGCCCGAGGGTCGGGGTCTGGCTGATCACGGTCGGGGTGAATCCCTGCTGGGCACACGAGTCCGTGACCCGCGGCACGACCTCGGAGTTGTGCGCCACGAACAGCGCGTCCACGCCCTCGTCCTTCAGCGCCAGGCAGGGCGCGGTGTAGTCGGGCGCGGTCGCCGCGATCTTCCCGGTGGCGATCCCGACGTCACCGACGATGGCGGAAGCCGCCTTGCCCAGGCCCTCGAGCTGGGCGCAGACGGGTGTCTCGGAGCAGTACAACAGGCCGACCTTCTTCTTGCCGGCCGCCTTCGCCGCCTCCCAGATACTCACCGTGGTCACCGGGACCGGCGCACCCGTTATGAAGAAGTCCGGGTGGGTCAGGAAGGGCGACTCGACGGAGAGCCCGCCGACGACCGGAATGCCCTTCTCGGTCACGTAGTCGGCCCAGGTCGCGTCGACCAGGCTGCTGTCGCCGACAATGGCCACGACCTCGTCCTGCTCGACCAGTTTCTTGACGGCCCGCAGCGACTTCGCCGGGTCACCGCCGTCATCCTCGATGATCACTTTCACCGGATAGCCGTTGGCGCCGCCCCGCGCGTTGACAGATTTGGCCCAGGTGTCGAAAACGTCCTTGAGCCGGCCGAGGGTGGCCGACTGCGCACCCGAACAACTGCAGATCGCGCCGAGGACGATTGGCTTGCCCGACAGCGCCTCCGCGTCCGTCCCCGAATTGGAATCCGAGGAGCTACAGGCAGCTACCGCCACCAACACGGCGGTCAGTAAGGCCCACAACGCGGCGCCGCGTCTTTTCCCGTTCATCCTTCTCCTTCTGGTGTTCCGGTCGTCATACCGGCGGACCATCGCGAAAAAAGCATCACTGTCCGGTGTCGGTCGGGTCGGCTCCGTGCGCCGATGCCGCGGCGGCGCCCGGGGCCATAGCCCGCGGCACGCCCCGGGCCATGCCCCGGGCCATGCCCCGGGCCATAGCCCGCCGACAGGTATCCGCGTACGAGTTCGTCCTCGTCCAGCTCGGACGGCGCCCCGGTGAAGCCGACGCGGCCGCGCCCCAGCAGACAGACCACGTCGGCCATCTCCAGAGCGCGGCTGACGTACTGCTCGACGAGCAGCAGCGACACGCCGCTGGCGGCGAGCCCCCGCAGCGACTCGAAGATCTGGTCGATGACGCGCGGGGCGAGCCCCATGGAGACCTCGTCGAGCAGCACCACGGCGGGGTCCGACAGGTAGCAGCGCGCCAGCGCGAGCATCTGCTGCTGGCCGCCGGACAGCGTGCCCGCCACCTGGCGCAGCCGGTCACGCAGCACCGGGAAGGCGTCCAACGCGGCATCCACACCGCTGTTCCCGCGGCCGCTGTCGTCCCTGCCGCTGTCGTCCCCGTGACCACTGTCCCTACCGCGGCCACCGCTCCCGCGGATGCCGCCACCGCGGCCGCGGCCGCCGTGCCCGCGCCAGGACGGCAGTTGGAGCTGGAGGTTCTCCTGGACGGTCAGGCTCGGGAAGATCCCGCGGCCCTCCGGGACCAGACACAGCCCGGCCCGGGCCCGCTGGTGCGGGCTGCTCCTGGTCACGTCACGGCCTGTGACGGTGACCGTTCCGGCGGATGGCCGCAGCAGGCCGGCGGCCGCCCGCAGCAGCGTCGTCTTGCCGGCGCCGTTGGGCCCGAGCAGGGCGACGACGGATCCCGCCGGCACCGTCAGGGTGACCTCGCGCAGTACGGTCGAACGCCCGTAACCTGCTGTCACCGAACATAGCTGGAGTGCGTCGGCCCGCTCGGTCACGGCCGGCCCGGCGTTCATACGGTCACCTCCTCGTCCGCCGCCTCGTCCGCTGTCCTGTCCGCCGCCGCGCTGCCCGCGGCCGTGCCGCCCGCGGCGGTCTCGACCAGCGCGTCACCGAGGTAGGCCGCCCGCACGATCGGTGACCCGACGACTTSGCGCGCGCTCCCCTCGAAGACCAGCCGGCCGAAATCGAGGACGTAGACCGCCTCGCAGACGTCGAGCACGAGCGACATGTCGTGCTCGACGAGCAGGATGCCGACCCCGCGCTCGTCGACGACGCGCCGCAGGATCGCGCCGAAACGCCGTGTCTCCGCCCGGTCGAGGCCGGCGGAGGGCTCGTCGAGCAGCAGGATCCGGAAGGGCCCGGCCAGGCAGCGGGCCAGCTCCACCAGCCGCCGCTGGCCGGTCGAGAGGTTTGCCGCGGGCACGCCGGCAAGATCGCCCAGGTCACAGAGCTCAAGCGCGCGGTCGGTGGCGACGCGCACCGCCGACCGGTCCGCCGGCCACCCGGCCAGGTGCGACAGCGGATTGCCGCCGGCGAGCGTCCCCTCCGCACCGACCGCGACGTTGTCCCGGACGCTGAGGGTGTCGAACAGCTCCATCCGCTGGAAGGTGCGCCCCAGGCCGCGCCGTGCCCGCGCCGCCGGACCGGCGCGCGAGACGTCACGGTCGTCGAGCAGGACGCTCCCCCGGCTCGGGCGTACCAGGCCGGAGCAGGCGTTGAAGGTCGTGGTCTTGCCGGCACCGTTCGGGCCGATCAGCCCGGTGACCCGTCCGGTCGGCGCGACCAGGTTGAGCTCGTCCACCGCGACCAGACCGCCGTACCGTACCCGCAGGCCGCGCACGGTGAGCGCGCCCGGCCGCACCCGGCCCGCACCGGCCGCCGGCCGGGTCGGCACCGGGGCCGCGGCGGCCGCCTCCCCGGCCTGGGATGCGGCCTGGGATGCGGCCTGGTCGTCCGTGACGGCAGCCTGCGGGCTGTCCGCGGCGGGCTGTGGGGCGGGCAGCGGGGCGGGCAGCGGGGCGGCCGCCGCGGTGGCGCGCGCGGCGCGACGGCGGCCACCGAGGACGGTGCCGATCGCCTGCCGCACCGCCGGTGGAACCAGGGCCGTCGAATGGGCGGTGACCGCGGCCGCGATCGCCGCCAGGCCGAAGACGAGCTGCAGGATCGTCGCGGTGTTCTCACCCGAGGAGTAGGACGGGACCAGGACGAGGGCGCCAGCCGCCGTCAGCGCATACCACGGGTTGCCGCCCAGCACGATGACGATCAGAGCGAAGTACGTCAGTGACAGCAGCGGATGATACGAGTCGGCGGAGACGGTGCTCTGCGCGACCGCGCCCAGCGCCCCGCCGACGGCGGCCATGAACGCCGAGACGCAGAAGACGAGCACCCGGGTGACGCTCACCGTCACGCCGCTGGTCTCCAGCGCGGTGGGCGAGTCACCCAGCCCGCGTAGCAGCCGGCCGAGCCGGCCGCGGTCGAGCACGGCCAGGACTCCCGCGGCGATGACGGTCATCGCCAGCACGAGGAAGTAGTAGCCCCGGTCGTCGTCGATCTCCAGCCAGGACAGGTGGGGACGCGGCTGGTCCAGGCCGGCGCCGGTGGGCCCGAACATGTAGTCCTGCGCGTAGAACATGTACTGCAGGAAGATGCCGAAGCCGAAGGTCGCCAGGGCCAGGTAGAGCCCGGTGAGCCGGATCGCCGGGATCGCGAGGATCGCCCCGACCGGCACTGCGACCAGCCCCGCCAGCAGCAGCGCGACGAGCCACGGCAGGCCGTGGTCGACGCTCAGGTGGGAGAACCCGGCGGCACCGATCGCCATGAAGCTGACCTGGCAGAGCGAGACCTGCCCGCAGTTGCGGACGAGCAGGCCGAGCGAGAGGAAGACGATGCTCGTCGCCAGCGCCACGGTCCAGTCGGTGAGGTGGATGCCGGCGAACGAGGGCACGGTCGCCAGCACGGCCAGCAGCGCCGCGCCCGCGACGAGCTGGAGGACGGGTGGCACCGTCCACGACGGCCGGCGGCGGGCGACGGCCCGCGACGGGCCGATGAGGTAG
This sequence comes from Protofrankia sp. BMG5.30, assembly GCF_001983005.1. NCBI lineage: Bacteria > Bacillati > Actinomycetota > Actinomycetes > Frankiales > Frankiaceae > Protofrankia > Protofrankia sp. BMG5.30. Next base: position 54,411 of record NZ_MOME01000015.1, read on the forward strand.
CGGCGGGGGAAGACCAGCAGCACGACGAACAGCACGGTGAACGGCAGCGCCGGCGGCAGCCCCGCCAGCGCGCCGGTGGTGAAGTACTTCGTCGACAGGGAGGCCAGCACGCCGATGGCCAGCCCACCGGCGAAGGTCAGCGGCAGGTTCGTGAACCCGCCGACCGCCGCCGCGCCGAACGCGGCCACGACCAGCAGGGTCAGCTGCACCGGATCCAGCGGCAGCAGCGGCGCGAACAGCACGCCGGAGGCCGCGGCCAGGGTGGCGCCGATGGACCAGGCGAAACGCCGCGTCGTCGCCGGGCTGTTCCCTGTGAGGGCCAGCAGGCTGGGGTCGTCGACGACGGCGCGCATCGCCGTCCCCAGCCGGGTCGTGCGGAACATCACCGACAGCCCCGCCGTGGTGAGCAGCGCGAAGGCGAAGGTCACGATGTCGGTCCAGCGGACGTTCGTCCCGAGCAGCCGCACGTCGCCCGAGGCGAGGAAGACCGGGACCGTCCGTAGCTCCAGCGTCCCGTAGGAAAGGACGATGACGGCCTGGATCACGAGCAGGAGCCCGACCGTGCTCGCCACCTGCAGGGCCAGGCTCGCCGTCTGGATCGACCGCGCGAGAAGTTCGAGGACCAGGCCCAGCAGCGGCCCCGCCAGCAGCACCGCGACCACCGCCGCCATCGGCCAGGACCAGCCCTGCCCGATGTGCAGGGAGTAGAAGAGGTATGCCGCGACAGCCGCCAGCGCGCCGTGCGCGAAGTTGAAGACGCCCGACGTCTTATAGGTCAGTACCAGGCCGGTGCCGGCGAGACCGTAGACCGCGCCGGTCGTCAGCCCGGTGACGACAAAGGGCAGAACCTGGGACATGTCTCCCCAAACTGGGCCAGCGGCCGTCGTAGCCGTGGCGGGTCACTTCTCCGGCGACGGGCCGGGGGACGGGCGCGCGATGCCGTGCCGCCACCCTGGGCATGGTGCGGCAAGGGGGCCGATGGTGACCTGCAGACGGATGCGCGACAGAGGGCCGTCTGGCTGATCGGAACATGGGCATTGATCAACACGTCGGCGCGGCCGACTGGCACGGATGGGATCGCACCGGCGGCCGTCGTCGCGAGGCCCCGCGCCAGCGGGCCGCCCCGGTGTCCCGGTGTCGGCACCGGTCATCGTGACACTTCGCCCGCTCGGCCACTCCCAGCCGTGATAGGCATCGCTCTCTGTCACCGCGTACGCCGTCTCGGCCTTCGCGGCAACTGTCACATCCCTGCGCCTCCTCCGCCGGCCCCCGACTTCGGCTGTTCCTTTTCTCTGCTGGTGCCTGGACGGGCGCCCGACCGCTGGGAGAGCGACGGAAACCGCTAACGATCGTTTGCAACCTAGCCGTGCGATCATCCCTGGTCAAGCCTTGACCACGTTCCGGATACAAGGGAAAACCCCTACCTACGCCACCATTCCAGCACCACGGTGGATCCCGTACCGAACCGGCCCACGACACGCGGCGCCGGATGCCTCCCACGGCCACCTACCGCACCCACCATCGGGACGCACCGTAACCGTCACCGCCCACGGCCCCGCCGGCACGAACAGGTGACACGGACGCTGGGAGCACGCGGACAACCGTGGGCGACCGACGGCCCGGCACCGGCCCGCCCCCTGCCACCGACCGTCGCGGCGCCACCGGGGCCACCGGGGCCACCGGGGCCACCGGGCCACCGGGCCACCGGGCCACCGGGCCACCGGGCCACCGGGCCACCGGGCCACCGGGCCACCGGGCCACCGACTTACGGGCCGGATGCGACCGGCCCGGAGCAAGCGCGTACTCACGACACACCGCGACGGTTCAGCCACGGCCGATCAGGGAGCGCCCGGAAACCCCGCACCCCCGAGATATCACGCAAGGACACCCGGAAAGCCGCGCAGCGCCACCCGCCGCCATCCGGCGGCCCGACGCCGACAGTCCGGCGCAGAACCAGGACCATGGCCGCGCAAAAGGCGTTAACAGTAGCGGGAAAAGACGACCGCCGCAACTTCCGGGCGAGCCCGGACAGCTTCAGGGAAAGGCTGGCGGCCGTTGCGACACGGAGCGTGATCAACTGACTCGAAATTTCACTCTTGCGGGGGTTCGACATCCCCCACTAGGGTGACGATCGCTCGGAACAACTGCCACCATCCGTGACTTTTCAGYCAGTCGAGGAAAAGAGTGGGCATGAGTTTGTCCGCACGCGGTCCGCCGTTCGACCCCATACCGTCCGATGCCATCTCGCAGGTGCCGCCCGTATTCCCGTGGGCGCCGCCCGAATCGCGGTGGCCGCCGCACGGATTCAACCTCTTCCAGCACGTCCGAACAGTGCTGCCCAGTTCATGAAAGGGCGTTCATGAATTTTTATCGACGGCGCCGCCCGCAGCTCATGTTAGCTGTCACCACAGCGGCGGCCGCGACCTTCTTAGCCACGGCCGCGCCAGCCGGGGCGAGTGGAGTCATAACCGAGTCCGCTCCGATGCCCACCCCGGTGGCCGGTCCATGCGAGATAAAGTTCGACGCGAACGGCATTGGCTGGGTAGAAGAGATCACCGCGGGGAAGATCGCGCGCTACGACCCGGTTACCGGCGACGTCTACGAGGTGCCGGTACCGACCCCGGCATCGGTGCCTGGCGGCCTTGACGTCGGCCCGGACGGCGGTGTCTGGTTCACCGAGGTGGCGGGCAACAAGATCGCACGCCTCGACCCGAACACCCTGGCCTTCCAGGAGTTCACCATACCGACCCCGCTCGCGCTGGCGTCGATCATAATACCGCAGCTGGGGGTCGCCGTTTCGGACGRCATCATCGCCGGCCCGGACAACGCGATGTGGTTCACCGAGGTCGGGGCGAACGCGATCGGCCGTATCGACCTGAGCACACATGTGATCACCGAATACCCGATCCCGACTCCGCTCGCCGGCCCGCTCATCATCGACCACGGGCCCAACAACACGCTCATCTTCCCGGAGTCGACAGCGAACAAAATCGGCCAGATCAATCCGTTCACCRGCGTGATCACCGAGTACACCGTGCCGACACCGGCATCCGTGCCCCAGGGCGTCACCACCGGGCCGGACGGTGCCATCTGGTTCACCGAAACCGTGGGGCAGAAAATCGGGCGAATAGACCCGGTGACCCACGCGATCACAGAGAAGTCAATAGTTTCGCTGTTCAATCTGCGTCCGCTGCCGGGCCCCATTGTGACAGGTAGCGACGGAAACCTGTACGTGGCCGAAGGCGGCCTGGTTCTCGGCAGCAATGTCGGACGTTACAACCCGGTCACCAATACCTACACCCCGATCCCGCTGCCCACGCCGCTGGGCGGGCCGTGCGATCTCACGGTGCGGGGCAACAGCATCTACTTCGGCGAGTTCACCGGTAACCGCATCGGAAAACTCACCGTTTAGGAGCGCTCCGGTCCCTGGCCACAGCCAGGGGATCATGGTCAGAAGACCACGGCCAGGAGGGCATGACCAGAAGGGCATGGTCGCCCGTTCCCGCCGGATCAGCTCCACCGGTCCGGCGGGAACGGGCGACCGTCACCCGCCTCGAACCCGGCTGCCCGGTCACGCACCGTCTCGCACAGGCACCGTCTCGCGCGAGCCGCGCCCGCGGTACCGACGGCCGGTTCCAGCCACACGGACCTGACGGCGCATGCCGGCCGCCGACTGGCCGCCGGGCGAATCCCCGGCCGCTGCCCGGCCGGACACGCCGTACGGCGCCCAAGCGGCCGGGCGGCACGAGAACTGTCAGCGTTCGTTCACGCCCGCTCGCTCGCCACACGCTCACGGGCCCGGATCGGTGGTGAGCACCCGGCCGGATGCCGCGGACAGCTCACCCGCGAGGAAGCGGACCAGCATCTCGGTGGCGTCGTCCGTCTCCCGCTCGGTACCGACGATCGCGGAGAACAGACCCATGCCGCACAGGATCGCGACGAGCATGTCGCCGACCACCCGCGAATTCACGTCCGAGGGCAACTCGCCACGCGCGATCGCGCGATCGACACTGACGAGGAAGAAGTCGCGCATCTCGCCGATCTGCTCGCGGGCCTGGTTGGTGAGCTCCGGATAACGCAGTCCGTCGACCAGCGAGGTGATGGCGAACCTGGCGTACGTCGGGTCCTCGTGGTTGAGCGCCGCGCACACGCGGAAGACGATCGCCACCTGGTCGACGAGGGCGGTGTGGGCGGACGCCTGTGTCCTCATCCGGTCGATCACACTGGGGTACATCGATTCGAAGGCTGCGGCGTAGAGGTCCGACTTCGACGGGAAGTACCGGTAGATGGTCGACCGCGTGACCCCCGCGTCCTCGGCGATCTCCGCCGGGGTCGCGTCCCGGTAGCCAACAGTGCTGAAGAGCACCCGGGCGCTGCGGAGGATGCGCCCCCGGGTCACCGCCCCGTTCGATCCTGGCGGGCGRCCGAGCTTCCGCGCGCTGGGTTTGGACATCTTCTCCTTCACCGGAAACCACCGGTTCTCCGTCACCGCGGACGCCTACCGGCGCGCTGCCCGCTGATCCGGCGGAGCGGCGTCGTCAGTGCGGACAGCGTCGTCAGTGGAGACAATGGTCGGCTGCCGCGGTGGTAGTAGCAACGGATGTCCCGGAAACCGGGTTCCCGGGATCGCCGTCCGCCCGGCGACACGCCACCCGTACGGCCCGCAGGCCGGCCGATCACCGTGCGCCGGGCCGTCCGCCGTCTCCGGCGAGCCCCGGCCGCCACCAGCGCCGATCCGCACGAGCGAAGATCCACCGGATACGACCTGCCCGCCGGCCGTGACCAGCGGCTGGAGTAGCCTGACCGCCCGATGTCACCAAATCATCATGAACTCGCCAAACCATCCCGAACCCACCATCGGGAGGGCCCAGCGGCGGCGGGCGGCCACCCGCCGCGACAGCGGCGCCCGCGGCTCGCACGGACGCCCCGGCGCGGACGGACAACTGAAAACGTCGGCCAGCGGCCCCGACATGGCCCCGGATCCCTCTCGACACCGGCTTCGCGAGGAATACACAGTTTCGCAAGGAAGCCCGCCCTCCACCCATCGAGCCCCCTGGAGCAGTGATGTCCCCGGTGCCAGCCGCGCCCGAACGGCCAGACGCCCCCGTCCACGTCCTCCCGCTCGCGTCCTGCGCCGATGACGACGTCGCGGCCCTGGTCGGCGGGAAGGCCAGCGGCCTGGGCAGACTGATCAGCCAGGGCCTGCCGGTCCCCCCGGGCTTCGTCGTCACCACGGACGCCTACCGGGCCGGCGTCGCCGCCGCCGGCCTGGGCCCGCGGATCGACCAGTTGCTGGCCGGGGCCGGGACCCCGTCGGGCGACCACGAGGTCTCCGAGCGGATCCGCGCGCTGTTCGTCGACACGGTCATGACGTCCGACGTCGCCGCCGCGGTGCGGGCGGCCTACGCCGGACTTGGTCACGCGTCGGCCGCCGCCGATGGTGATCATGAGCAGGGCATCCCCGTCGCGGTCCGCTCGAGCGCCACCGCGGAGGACACCGCCGACGCCTCGTTCGCCGGTCAGCAGGAGACCTACCTGTGGATCCGCGGCGCCGACGACGTCGTCGCCAAGGTGCTCGACTGCTGGGCGAGCCTGTTCACCGCGCAGGCGATCGGCTATCGCGCCCGGTTGGGGGTGCCCGTCGAGGACGTCGCGATGGCGGTGGTCGTGCAGACGATGGTGCCCGCCGAAGCCGCCGGCGTCCTGATGACCCTGGAGCCGACGACCGGCGACCGGTCACGCGTCTACATCGAGTCCGCGTTCGGCCTCGGGGAGGCCGTCGTGCGCGGGGACGTCACCGCCGACCGCTACTGGGTCGCCAAGGAGACCCTCACCCTCACCGCCGAGCAGATCAACCCCAAGGAGAAGGCCTGGCGGTTCGACGCGCAGGCCGACGCGCTGCTCTTCACCGACGTCCCCGCCGAGCTGCAGAAGACGCCGTCGCTGCGCACGGAGGAGGCCGTCGCGCTCGCGGGCGTCGGCCGGCGCGTCGAGGAGGCGTTCGGGTTCCCGGTGGACATCGAGTGGGCCTTCGGTCCCGCCGACGCCGACGGGCAGCGGGAGCTGTTCACCCTGCAGGCAAGGCCCGAAACGGTCTGGAGCCGCCGGCCGGCGCCACCCGCCACGGCCGCCCAGCCCGCCGAAACAGCGCCGACGGCCACCGCGCCGGTGGCCGACCCGTATGACGACTGGGACCCGCTGCACGACCCCAGCGCCCCGGAGCTGCACTGGTCGACGTCCAACCTCGGGGAGGCGATGCCCGGGGTGCTGACCCCGCTGAGCTGGTCGTTGTGGTCCCCCGTGGTCGAACACGCGCCGCGGGAGGCCGCCCGCGCGATCGGCGGGCTGACCAGGGCCGAGAGCCGGGTACCGGCGGACGTCTCGCAGCGGTACATCCGTATCTTCTACGGCAGGCCCGCCATGCAGGCCGAGTTCCTCGCCCTGCTCGGGGACCGGATGCCCGGCACGACCGGGCCGGACGCGGTGGCGAGCATCCTCGGCCGGGTTCCCGAGGACATCGCCTTCGCTCCGACGGCACGGCGCTACCCGTCCGTGGCCTGGCGGCTTCCCGTGACCTTCGCGACGGCGCCGAAGAAGGCGCGGCAACTCGCGCGGGAGACCGACGAGTGGTGGCGCGCCAGCCTGGCGCGGGTGGACCAGCTCGGGCACGCCGACCTGATCGCCCTGCTCCAGGACGCCGCCCGCCGGCACGACTACGCCGTCACCCTCCAGTCGATCCTGATCCTGAGCACGATGCAGCCGCTCTACGACACGCTGCGGAAGATCGTCGAACGGGCCGGGGTCGGGGACATCGCCACGCTGGGCGGCGTCGGCGGCGCCGAGATGGCGGTCGTCGCCGACATCTGGCGGGCCTCCCGCGGCGAGCTGACCGTCGAGGACGTGGTCGGTCGGCACGGTTTCCACGGACCGTTCGAGGGCGAGCTGTCCAGCCGGGTGTGGCGCGAGGACGACTCCCCGCTGCGGAAGATCATCGAGGACTACGCCAGGCGGGACGACTCCGCGGATCCGGTTGCCCGGGAGCAGGCCCGCCGCCTTCAGCTCGCCGAGGCGCAGCGGGAGGTCGTCGCGGCGCTGCCCGTCACCGGCCGGCCGGCCGCGCGGACGGCGTTGCGGCTGGCCGCCGCCCGGCTGCCGCTGCGGGGCGTGCCGAAACGGTCGTTTCTCCAGGCCTTCGACGTCGCTCGGGCCTGCGCTCGGCGGATCGGCGCGCTGCTCGCCGCGGACGGGCGGCTGGCGGACCCGGAGGAGGTCTTCCACCTGACCGTGGACGAACTCACCGGCGACCTGCCGGCGGACACCACCGCGCTGGTGGCCCGCCGCCGGGAGCGCCGCGCCCAGTACCAGCAGGTGACCATTCCGGGTGAGTGGAAGGGGTCGCCACAGCCCTCCCTCGTCACGGCGGCGGACCCCGCGACGGACCCGTCGGGGGAACGGGTGATCAGCGGGATCGGGGTGAGCAGCGGCGTGGTCGAGGGCGTCGCCCGGGTGGTGACCGACCCCGCCTTCGCCGACGTCGAACCCGACGAGATCCTGGTGGCCCCGACCACCGACCCGAGCTGGTCGTCGATCATGTTCATCTCCGCGGGTCTGGTGGTCGACATCGGCGGCGCGCTCAGTCACGCCGCCGTCGTGGCACGCGAGCTCGGTATCCCGTGCGTGGTGAACACCCGGACCGGCACCCGCGTCGTGCGGACCGGCRACCGGGTACGGGTCGACGGCACCGCCGGCACGGTCGAGATCCTCTCGAGCGCGCACGGCGACGCCGAAGGGTCAGACGCCGAAGAAGCGGAGATCGAAGGAGCGGCGGCCACCCGATGAGTACGGGCCGTCCGGCCGGGCGGGAACGTCGGCCCGCCCGACACCACCCGGCCGGGCGGCCCATGACCACAGCAGATCGCCAGGAGACCCCGCGGGCGCCCGTGCCCGCCCGCGGGCACGTCCCGCTCCATGCTCCCCGGCCCCGTACGCAGGACGGCCCCGGCATGGCTTCCAGAGCATGCCGGGGCCGTCCGCGACACCCCGTACCGGTTTCCCGCGCCAGCGCGCCGCATGTGCCGCACGCGCGATCCGGCGCGCGCCGCCCGGTCTGCCCTTCGGTGTGAGGCAGCCGACCGGCCTACCGGTACCGCGGGGAACGTCGCGACCAACTCGACGTCGCCACGTCCCCGCCGCGTTCCCACCGGGCCTTCGCCGGAGGAGATCGTTCCTACCGGACGAGCTCGGCGGGTACGTCGATGTGGCGAGAACGCACGTACTCGCCGAAACCCTTCGCCTGCGGGTCGGGGCGGGTCGCCGAGGCGACCCCCTCCCCCAGCAGCCCGACGACGACGAAGTTGAGCGCGCGCAGGTTCGCCAGCTCATACCTGCGGATCTCCAGGCTGGCGGCCTCCGGTACCAGTTCGGCGAACTTCCGCGTGGTCAGCTCGGCGGCGAGCCAGGCGTAGGTGGCGTCGTCCCGGGCCCAGATACCCACGTTCGCGTTGCCGCCCTTGTCCCCGGAGCGGGCGCCGGCCAGACGCCCGAGCGGGACCCGCACCCGTTCGCCCGTGCCCACCGGCGGGGTGGTCGTCACGCCCACGGGCTCCTCCGCGGCGGCCGGAGGCTGCGGCGCCGACGGGCTGTGCTCGATGACGAACTCGGAGCCGTCGTCGAGCACGACCCGCTGGGTGACGACGTCCCGGGCGACGAGCGTGGGCCAGTAGACGCCGTACGCGCTCTCGCTGGTGGGTGGTGTCGTGGTGTGGAAGCCGGCATAACCCCCCAGCGGGAGGGCCATGGTCGCGTTCGAGAAGGACCGGCCGACACGCGCGGGATCACGGTCCTTGACCGTGACCTGCAGGTGCGCGGTCGCCAGCGCGTTGATCTCGGCGTTGTCGTGGTCGAAACGCAGCAGCCGCACGTCGACGGCGTCGAAGGAGTCCTCGCCGCCGAGGATGTCGAACAGCTCCTGGCGGGCCCACGCGGCCTTCTCCTCGATGTCGAGGCCGGTGATGACCAGGGTCATCGTGTTGCGGTAGCCGCCGAGGTAGTTCACGGCGACCTTCAGCTTGTCCGACGGGGCGCTGCCGCGGGTGCCGCTCAGCAGCACCCGGTCCGGGCCCTCCTGCGTCAGCTCGGCGGTGTCGAAATGGGCGACGACGTCGGGGTTGGCGTACGCGGGGCCGGCGATCTCGTAGAGCAGCTGGGCCGTGACCGTGCCGACCGAGACCAGGCCGCCGGTGTCGGGGTGCTTGGTGATGACGCTGCTGCCGTCGGCGGCCACCTCCGCGATGGGGAACCCCGGGTAGCGCCGGTCGGTGACCTCCGACAGGAACGCGTAGTTGCCGCCGCAGGCCTGCGGGCCGCACTCGATCACGTGGCCCGCCGCGACCGCTCCGGCGAGCTGGTCCCAGTCGGTCCGTTCCCAGCGGTGCCACCAGGCCGCGGGGCCGACCACGAGGGACGCGTCGGTCACCCGGGGCGTCACGACGATGTCGGCGCCCGCCTCCAGCGCGGCGGCGATGCCCCATCCGCCGAGATAGGCGTTGGCGGTCACCGGCTGCACGCCCAGCTCGGCGAGCTTGCGTCCGGTGTCGAGGTTGACGAACGGCTCGCCGGCCGCCTGCAGCTCGTCGATGCGGCCCACGAGATCGTCACCGGTGACGTAGGCGACGCGGGGGGAGAGCCCAAGGCCCGCGGCGAGCTTGGTCACCTGCTCGGCCAGGCCACGGGGGTTGAGGCCGCCGGCGTTGGCAACGATCTTGATGCCGCGCTCCAGGCTGGTCGCGAGCACCTGCTCGAGCTGGGTGAGGAAGGTGCGGGCGTACCCGGCCTCGGGGTCGCGACGCCGGGCCTTCCACAGGATCAGCATCGTCAGCTCGGCGAGGTAGTCGCCGGTCAGCACGTCGATCGGGCCGCCGTCGACCATCTGCTTCGCGGCGTCGATACGGTCCCCGTAGAAACCCGAGCAGTTGGCGATGCGTATCGGACGCCGCTGTGCGGCCGGTGTGGTCACGTGCGGCACCATCCTTCCTGCGAGGCCGATGGGACGGCCGACGAGGGGGTTGCTGAGGGGATCGCTGTCACGGGTGCTGCCCACCGGGGGGACGCCCCGGGCCCGGCGGCCCGGCGAAGACCTGGGCGATCTCGAGGAAGCGGGCCGCGGTGGCCCCGGTGGCCCGCAGGCCGAGGTCCGCGTGGTGGCGACGCTGGGTGACGAGCAGGCAGAAGTCGAGCGCCGGGCCGGTGATGACGTCGGCCGCGTCCGGCGGCCCCCACTGCCACAGCGAGCCGTCGGGGGCGGTGAGGCTGATCCGGATCGGGCTGTCGGGCGGGGGCAGCTGCCGGACGACGAAGCTCCAGCGGACCGTCGCGACGCCGAGGTGCGCGATGTGGCGCAGCCGGGCGGTCGGCTCACGCCGCACCCCCAGGGCGTCGGCGACGTCCTGCCCGTGCGCCCAGGTCTCCATCAGCCGGGCGGTGGCGGAGCTCGGGGCGCTCATCGGCGGGCCGAACCAGGGCAGCTTCGTCCCGGGCTCGATCGCCCTCAGCGTGTCCAGCAGTGTGCCGCGCGCCTGCTCGAACCATGTGAGCAGCTGGCTGCCCGAGCGGTCCCGGTACCACAGGGCGACCTGCGCGGCGAAGTCCCCACCGAGGGCGGTCAGCTTCTTCGCCTCGATGTCGAAGCAGTCCGGGTTGGTCGCGGCGAGCGTTGTCACGTCGTCGAAGTAGGCCAGGTGGCTGACCTGGTCCTTGATGTCCCAGCCGGCGGCCGGTGTCGGCGTGAGCCAGTCGGGCTCGTCAAGGCCGCGCAGCGCAGCCGTCAGCTCCTCGGTCTCGGCTGCCAGGTCGGCCAGCAGCGGGCCGATGTCGGCGGCCATCAGCGTCCGCTCCAGACCGGCGTGCGCTTCTCCCGGAAGGCCCGGGGGCCTTCCGGGGTGCCCTCACCGTCACGCGGCCCCTGCCTGACGCCGGCCGACAGCGCGTTGCGCGTCCGCGGCCGGTCGATGGTCGGCCAGGCCACCGGTCCGTCCAGGACACAGGTGACCGGTGCCGTCATGACTGCTCACCGTCGGCGGCGAGCACGGCCAGGACATGGCCGCCGTCGACGGTCTGGCCCTGGCGCGCGTTGATCTCCACCACCACGCCGTCCTGGGGGGCGGTGACGGTGTGCTCCATCTTCATCGCCTCCAGGACCAGCACCACGTCACCGGTGGTGACGGTCGCGCCCTCCTCCACGACGACCCGGACGACTGTGCCCGGCATGGGCGCGACCAGCGAGCCCGGGGCGACGTTCGCGCCCGGTTCGACGAACCGTGGGACCTCCCGTGCCACGGTCGAGGCGCCGCGGCCGTCGAGGTGGAAGACCGCCCCGTCACGGGTCACGTACACGGTCGCGCGGACACCGTCGACGGTGATGTCGACCAGGCCGGCGTCGACGCGGTGGACCAGCGCCTCCAGCGCGCGGCCGTCCACGCTGGCCTCGACCCGGTTGCCATACTGGCGGTAGCGGACCTCGATCGCCCTGCCAGCCACCTCCAGCACGGTGCGCTGGGCCTCGGTCGGGACGTTGCGCCACCCCGGCGGCAGTGTCGGCAGCACCGCGTTCGCCTGGCGCCGGGTGGCGGCGGTGAGCGTGGCCGCCAGCAGATGGGTCGCCAGGACGTCGTCGGGCAGGGCCGGGGTGCTCAGCGCCACCGGGTCGTGCCGGTTGAGATACCCGGTGTCGATGCTGCCGGCGCGGAACTCCTCCTCGCGCAGGATGCCCACCAGCAGCTCACGGTTGGTGGTCACGCCGTCCACCCGGGTGCGGGCGAGAGCCCGGCCGAGGCGGCGGATGGCGTCCGCCCGGGTCGGGCCATGTGCGATGATCTTGGCGAGCATCGGGTCGTAGTGCACGCCGATCACCGACCCGTCGGCGATCCCGCTGTCGACGCGGATCCCCGTCAGCGCCGGCACCTCGAAGTGGTGCACCGTCCCGGTCGCCGGCAGGAAGCCGGCCGGGACGTCCTCGGCGTACAGCCGGACCTCGATGGCGTGCCCGTTGATGCGCGCCTGGCGCAGCTCGTCGGGCAGGGGCGCGCCCTCGGCCACCAGGAGTTGGGCGCGGACGAGGTCGAGGCCGGTTATCTCCTCGGTGACCGGGTGCTCGACCTGCAGCCGCGTGTTCACCTCGAGGAAGAAGAACTGCCCCTGCTGGTCGAGGACGAACTCCACCGTTCCGGCACCGACATAGCCGATCGCGTTCGCGGCCGCGACCGCGGCCGAGCCGAGGCGCTCGCGCAGCTCGTCGTCGACGGCGACCGAGGGGGCCTCCTCGATGATCTTCTGGTAGCGGCGCTGGATGGAGCACTCCCGCTCGAACAGGTGCACCGCGTTGCCGTGCTGGTCGGCGAAGATCTGCACCTCGATGTGCCGGGGACGCTCGACATAGTGCTCCAGGAACACCGTCGCGTTCCCGAACGCCGAGGCCGCCTCGCGCTGCGCACCGGCGACCGCCTCCGCGAGCTCGTCGACCTGGCGGACGATGCGCATGCCGCGTCCACCACCGCCGTAGGCGGCCTTRACCAGCAGCGGGAACGCCAGGTCCGCGGCGGCCTGGGAGAGCTGGCCACCGTCGGCGAGCAGGTCGGCGTCGATGACCAGGCCGGGCAGGACGGGCACCCCGGCCTTGTCCATCAGTTCCTTCGCCCTGGTCTTCGACCCCATCGCGTCGATGGCGTCCGGGGGCGGCCCGACGAAGGTGATGCCGGCGTCGGCGCAGGCCCTGGCGAAGTCGGCGTTCTCCGACAGGAAGCCGTAGCCGGGGTGGATCGCGTCGGCCCCGGTGCGCTGGGCGGCGGCGATCACCAGGTCGCCCCGCAGGTACGTCTCGGTCGGGGTCGCRCCGGGCAGCCGGACCGCCTCGTCGGCCTCGCGGGCGAACGGGGCGTCGGCGTCCGGGTCGGAGAAGACCGCCACCGTGGCGATGTCCAGCTCGTGGGCGGTGCGGATGATCCTTGAGGCGATCTCACCGCGGTTGGCAATCAGCAGCTTGGTGACCACAGCACTCACATCCTGAAGACGCCGTAGCCGCGGCGCCCCTCGATCGGGCCCGAATGAGCGGCGGACAGGGCGATACCGAGCACGGTGCGGGTGTCACGAGGGTCGAGGACACCGTCGTCGTAGAGCTTGCCGCTCATGAAGAACGAGTGTGACTCGGCGCTGATCTGACCTTCGATCTCCTCGCGGCGCCGGTCGTCGGCCTCCTGGTCGAACGGCCGGCCGGCCGCGGCGGCCGCGGCCTTGCCGACGATCGACAGCACGCCGGCGAGCTGGGCGGCGCCCATGACGGCGCACTTGGCGCCCACCCAGGCGAACATCAGCCGCGGGTCGTACGCCCGGCCGGACATGCCGTAGTTGCCGGCGCCGAACGAGGCGGCCATGTTGACGGTCAGATGCGGCACCTTGCTGTTGGTGACGGCATTGATCATCTTGGCGCCGTCCTTGATGATGCCGCCCTGCTCGTAGGCCGCGCCGACCATGTATCCGGTGGTGTTCTGCAGGAACACCAGCGGCGTGTCGGCCTGGTTGGCCAGCAGGATGAACTCCGAGGCCTTCTTGGCCTCCTCGCTGAACAGCACGCCGTTGGCGTTGGCCAGCACCCCGACCGGGAAGCCGTGGATGGAGGCCCAGCCGGTCACGATGCTCGTGCCGTAGTCGGGCTTGTACTCACCGAAGCGGGAGCCGTCGACGACCCGGGCGAGCACCTCGCGTGGGTCGAAGGGAACACGGAAGTCCGACGGCGCGATCCCGAGCAGCTCGTCGGGATCGTAGAGGGGCGGGTCGGGCGGCAGGCTYGGGCCGGGGCCGAGCTTCCGCCAGTTGATCTCGGAGAGGATGCGCCGGCCGATGCGGATCGCGTCCTGCTCGTCGACGGCGAAGTGGTCGGCGAGCCCGGAGACCCGGGCGTGCATCGCGGCGCCGCCGAGGTCCTCGTCGTTCGACTCCTCGCCGGTGGCCATCTTCACCAGCGGGGGGCCGCCGAGGAACACCTTGGCCTGCTGGTCCACGAGCACGGTGTAGTCACACATGCCCGGTACGTACGCACCGCCCGCGGTGGAGTTACCGAACACGAGCGCGATGGTGGGGATGCCCAGTGCCGAGAGCTCGGACAGGTCATGGAAGATCTTCCCGGCCTGGACGAACAGGTCGGCCTGGTTCGGCAGGTCGGCRCCACCGGACTCGACGAGGTTCACCACCGGCAGCCGGTTGCGCCGGGCGATCTCGAGCGCACGTAGCGTCTTCTTCAACGAGTAGGGGTTCATCGCGCCGCCACGCACGGTCGGATCATGCGCGAGGATCACGACCTCGACACCGGAGACCACTCCGATGCCGCTGACGACGCTTGCCCCGACAGCGAACTCACTCCCCCACGCGGCGAGCGTGGACAGCTCCAGGAACGGTGCGTCGCGGTCGAGCAACAGCTCGATCCGCTCACGTACCAGCAGCCGGCCCCTGTCGTGGTGCCGCTGCCGGTAGCGTTGTCCACCGCCTGCCCGCGCGAGATCCAACTGGTCGTCGAGCTCGGCCAGAAACTTCAACTGGGCCGCACGGTTGGTGCGGTACAGCTCCGAGGCTGTGTCGAGGCGGGACCGCAACGGGGTGCCTTCAACTGCCCTGGGGTGGGTGGCGACGATCGTCATGTACATCCCCTCAGTACGACCGAGGAAGGCCGAGGCTGTGCTGCGCGACGTAATTGAGAATCATTTCCCGGTTGACTGGCGCGATGCGCAGTATCCGGGCCAGCCCCCACAGCGGCACCAGACCGTACTCGACGGACATGCCGTTGCCACCATGGGTCTGAATAGCCTGGTCCACCGCGGCGAGCGCGGCCTCCGCGGCGGCGTACTTCGCTATGTTCGACGGCTCGCCCGCGGGCAGGCCGTGGTCGTGTGCCCAGGCCGCCTTGTGGGTCATCAACGCGGCCAGGTCGGTTTCGATCTTTGCTTTCGCCAGCGGATGTGAAATCCCCTGGTAGGTACCGATCGGCTGGTCCCACACCTGCCGGTTGCGCGCG
Organism: Protofrankia sp. BMG5.30; assembly: GCF_001983005.1. NCBI lineage: Bacteria > Bacillati > Actinomycetota > Actinomycetes > Frankiales > Frankiaceae > Protofrankia > Protofrankia sp. BMG5.30. Next base: position 69,469 of record NZ_MOME01000015.1, read on the forward strand.
TAGTCGACGGCTTTGCCCAGCGCGTACCGGGCAATCCCCACGCACAGCGCGGCACCGGTGATCCGCTCCGGGTTCAGGCCGTGGAAAACCTGCCGGAACCCGTCCCCCTCGTCGCCGACAAGCGCGTCGGATGCGACCCGGGCGCTGTCGAAGAAGAGGGTGAACTGCCGCTCGGGAACCTGCGCGGCAACCGGCAGCGGGTGGGCGGTCAGACCAGGGGTGTCGGTCGGCACGACGAACAGCGACAGGCGCGCCCTGCCACTGGCCTCGTCAGTACCGGTACGGGCCACCACCAGGACGGCGGCGGCGTCGTCAAAACCGGAAATGTAGTACTTCTGGCCGGTGAGAAGCCAGTCGTCACCATCCCGGACGGCCCGTGTCGAGATCCGGTGGGTGTTCGAGCCCGCGTCGGGCTCGGTGATGGCGAAGACAATCTTGTGAGCACCGGAGGACAGGCCCGGCAACCAGCGCTGCTTCTGGTCGGCGCTGCCGAAACGGGCGATCACCTCGCCGGAGATCGCCGACGAGACGAGCAGGAGCAGCAGCGGGCAGCCCGCCGCCGCGCTCTCCTCGGTGACGGCGGCGAGTTCGACGATGCCGCCGCCCCCGCCGCCGTACTCCTCGGGGAGGTTCACGCCTATGAAGCCCGCTTCGGCAAGCGCCGCCCATATCTCACTGGTCGGCTTTCTGGCCTCCGAGCGCTCGGTGTAGTAGGCGCCACCGAACGGTTTGGAGATCGCCGCGACCGTCTCCCGCAGAGCCCGCAGCTCCGCGTCCTCACCGAAGTCCACACCGTCTCCAAGGATTGTTCATCAGCTCGTGAGCCAGGGGCAGCGCGGTCATATCCCCTGGGTCACGGACTCGTCGGCCGCTGTCACCCGCCAGCCTTCCCCGGGCAGCTGTTGTGACGGACACGAGCTTTCCCGGTAGCGCCGATAGTACGTGGACCGGGAGCGGCCGACCGCGGCGCAGGCCGCCGTCACACCGATCTGGGGCACCAGTACGGCCATTGCGTCCGCTATCAGCCGTTCTGCTTCTGTGAGAAGGTCGGCACACCGACGTCGCTGGGCGCGCTCCTGGACAACGTCGCCAAGAGCGCGTGCAGTTTTCCCTGGACGTCGATCACGAGCCGGGCCTTCGCCAACTCCTTCTCCAACCGCCCGTTCTTCGCACGCAGTTCGGCCAGTTCGGTGTCCCGGGCGTCCGCCGGCGGCCGGCCGATCGGCCGGGACAGCTCCGCCAGCGCGCCGGCGTCCCGGGCCCGGCGCCACACCGCGATATGCGCGGCGTAGAGCTGCTCCCGGCGCAGAATGGCGCCCTTCGCACCCGGTGTTGTCGCCGCCTCGTACTCCGCCAGGATCGCCAGTTTGTAATCGGCACTGAACGAGCGCTTACGCGCCCTCCCCTGTGCCTGCGGACCAGGCCGACCCACCCGGTCACCATCGGGCGGCCGGCCGTCATCGACTACAGCTGGCCTGATGCTCAGCCCCACGGACACCGACATCCGCTCCCTTCCACCTGGCTGTTTTCCCTCAAGGCTTCCGGCTGTGCGACACAAGCATCGCACAGCCTTCAGCCGGCGTTTCCCCCGCGGCTTCCAACCGTGAGGCACAAGGGCCGCACGGCCTTCAACCAGTACTCCTTGAGGGCCTCCGGCCGTGCGACACGAAAAACATGACGGACATTGATCCACCGTATGTGGCGGCGCAATATCCTGCTGTACGCACAACGACGCTGTCGCACGTACAGCGGTCTTTCCGGTGCCGGTCCCTCCCTATGCGTACGACGCGCCCGCGGCCRCCGCCCGCACCAGGGAATCCGGCGGGGTGAACCGTTCGCCGTAACGCTCGGCCAGCTCGTTCGCTCGCGCCACGAATCCGGCTGTTCCGCCCTTGTACTGGTCGATGTACTGGAACACTCCACCGGTCCACGAGGGGAAACCGATGCCGAACAACGAGCCGATGTTGGCATCGGGTATCGAGGTGATGACCCCCTCGTCCCGCGCGCGGACGGCCTCCAGCGTCTCGGCGAACAGCAGCCGCTCCTTGAGATCCTCGAACGGGATCGTGCGGCCCGGTACCCGGAACGCCTCATGAAGGCCCGGCCACAGCCCCTGCCGGCGGCCGGAGTCGTCGTATTCGTAGAAACCGGCGCCGCCGGAACGGCCCGGCCGCCCGAACTCGTCGATCAGCCGGTCGATGACCGCCTCCGCCGCGTGCTCCTTCCAGACGCCGCCGGCGGCCTCGACCGCGGCCCTGGCCTCCTGGCGGATCTTCCTCGGCAGGGTCAGCGTGAGCTCGTCGATGAGCTGCAGCGCGCCGGCGGGATAGCCGGCCTGCAACGCGGCCTGCTCGATGCTGGCGGGCGCGATGCCGTCACCGACGGCCGCGACCGCCTCGTTGAGGAAGGCGATGATGACCCGGCTGGTGAAGAACCCGCGGCTGTCGTTGACGACGATGGGCGTCTTGCGGATCTGCTGCACGAAGTCGAAGACCCTGGCCAGGGTGCGCTCCGAGGTGCGCTCACCCTTGATGATCTCGACCAGGGCCATCCGGTCGACCGGCGAGAAGAAGTGGATGCCGATGAAGTCCTCCGGCCGCTGGACCCCCTGCGCCAGCAGGGTGATCGGCAGGGTCGAGGTGTTCGACCCGAGCACCGCGTCCGGATCGACGATCTCCTCGATCTCGCCGAAGACCTTGCGCTTGAGCTCGACGCTCTCGAAGACCGCCTCGACGACGAAGTCGACCCCGGCGAAGTCGGCCGGATCCTCCGTCGGCAGGATTCGGCCGAGTATCGCGTCCGCCTCTGCCTGCGGCGTCCTCCCCTTGGCCACCGCCCTGGAGAGGGTCTTCTCGACACCGGCCTTGCCACGCTCGGCGGCAGCGAGGCTGACGTCCTTCAGGACCACCTCGATCCCGACCTTCGCCGCCGCGTAGGCGATACCCGCGCCCATCATCCCGGCCCCGAGAACACCGACCTTGCGCGCCTGGAAGYGGTCGAACCCGGCCGGCCGGCTACCACCGGCCTTGATGTGCTGGGTGTCGAAGAAGAACKCCTGGATCAGGTTCTTGGCCACCTGGCCGGTGGCCAGGTGGATCAGGTACCGGGTCTCGATCAGCGACGCCGTGTCGGCGTCGACCTGCGCGCCCTCCACGGCGGCGGCGACGATGGCCCGCGGCGCCTGCAGCGGCGAGCCGCCGAGCTGGGCGCGCAGCTTGGCCGTCAGGCTGGGCAGGACCGGCGCCAGCGAGGGGGAGGCCGGTGTCCCGCCGGGTATCTGGAAGCCCTTGACGTCCCATGGCTGGCGCGCCTCGGGGTTCTTCTGGATCCACTCCTTGGCCCGGGGTACCAGCTCGGGGATGGTCGCCACGATCTCGTCGACCAGGCCGACCTCGACCGCGTCGGCCGGGCTGAACYGGGTGCCGGGCAGCAGCACCTTGTTCAGGGCGTCGATGACGCCGAGGATGCGCACGGTCCGCACCACCCCGCCGCAGCCGGGCAGCAGCCCGAGCCCGACCTCCGGCAGACCGATCTGGTTGCCCGGGACGTCGGCGGCGATCCGGTGGTGGGTGGCCAGCCCGAGCTCGAGACCGCCGCCGAGGGCCGCGCCGTTGAAGGCGGCCACGACCGGCCGGTCGAAGGTCTCCAGGGCGCGCAGCAGCCCCTTGATCCGGTTGAGGTGCGCCGTGAACTCCGCGGCGTCCTCCTTGCGCAGCGCCCTGAGCTCGTTCAGGTTACCGCCGGCGAAGAAGGTCTTCTTCGCCGACGTGAGAACGACGCCGGTGATCGCCTCCTTCTCCCGGTTGAGCCTGTCGACGGCTGCCTGCAACGACTCGACGAAATCCCGGTTGAGGGTGTTCGCCGAAGCCTGTGGATCATCCAGGGTCAGCACGACGACGCCGTCGGCGTCGTGCGCCCACTGGATGGTCTCTGTGTACGCCATAGTCGATCCACCCGTATCCGTCGACATGTTCACACGCGCTCGATGATCGTGGCCACGCCCATACCGCCGCCGATGCACAGCGTGATGAGCCCCCGGCGCTGCCCCCGGCGCTCGAGCTCGTCGAGCACGGTGGAGACCAGCATCCCGCCGGTGGCGCCGAGCGGGTGCCCCATCGCGATCGCCCCGCCGTTGACGTTCACGTTCTCTTCGGGGATCTTCAGATCACTGATCCACTTGAGCACCACCGACGCGAACGCCTCGTTGAGCTCGAAGATGTCGATGTCGTCCAGGGTCAGCCCGGCGGTGKCGAGCACCTTCTCCGTCGCCGGCTTCGGCCCGGTCAGCATGATGGTCGGGTCGGCCCCGCTGATCGCCGTGGYGACAACCCTGCCGCGCGGTGTCAGGCCGAGGTCCCTGCCCGCCTGCTCCCCACCGATGAGCAGCAGCGACGCGCCGTCGACGATGCCCGAGGAGTTCCCCCCGGTGTGGACGTGGGTGATCTTCTCGACCTCGTGGTACTTCTGCAGCGCGACGGCGTCGAACCCGCCCGAGCGGCCGAGACCTTCGAAGGACGGCTTCAGCCCGCCGAGGGACTCCACTGTCGAGCCGGGCCGGCGGTGCTCGTCGTGGTCCAGGATCACGACCCCGTTGACGTCCCTGACCGGTACCACCGAACGCGCGAAGTAGCCGTTGCGCCAGGCCGCGTCCGCGCGCTCCTGCGAACGCACGGCGTACGCGTCCACGTCCTCGCGGCTGAAGCCCTCGATCGTGGCGATGAGGTCGGCGCCGATGCCCTGCGGGACGAAGTAGTGGTCATAGGTCGTGACCGGGTCGTTGAACAGCGGTCCGCCGTCGGAGAGTATCCCCACCCGCGACATCGACTCGACGCCGCCGGCGAAGACYAGCCGGTCCCACCCCGAGCGCACCTTCTGGGCCGCGATGTTGGTCGCTTCCAGGCCCGAGGCGCAGAAACGGTTGACCTGTATTCCGCCCACCGTGTCGGGCAGGCCGGCCGCGATCGCCGCCGCCTTTGCGATGTCACCGCCCTGGTCCCCGATCGGGGAGACAACTCCCAGGACCACGTCATCGACGTATGCCGGATCCAGTTGCGGAAGCCGCTGTTTCACCTCGTCTATGAGGCCCACCACGAGGTCCAGCGGCTTCGTGCCATGCAGCGCCCCTTTCTTTCCCTTTCCTCGAGGGGTCCGAACCGCCTCGTAGATGTACGCCTCGGCTGACACGATCAGGTTCCCTTTCTGGGATGTCGCCGACACCGGCGACGGCAGTCGTTCATGCCCGGCTCACGCCGGATGGACGCGCTGTCGGCATCGGCGCGCGGTGCCGACAGGGTGTCGGCACCGCGCTGTTTCCTTCAGGCCCGTCACTTATGCGGGCGGCGTCCCCAGTACCAGGGCGAACGCCGCCCGGTTCTCCAGTCCGCCGCTGCGGTCGACCGCGATGTACTTCTGCTCGGTGTAGGCGTCGAGCGCGTTCGGGCCGCCCTCGCGCCCCAGGCCGCTCTGCTTGTAGCCGCCGAACGGGTAGGCCGGGTTGATCACGTGCCAGTCGTTGACGTAGACCATGCCGGCGTCCAGCTGTCGGGCCACGTCCAGCGCCCGCGCCTCGTCACGTCCCCACACCCCGGCCGACAGGCCGTAGTTCGTGTCGTTGGCAATCTTGATCGCCTCGTCCACGGAGTCGTAGGTCRGCAYGGTCAGCACCGGGCCGAAGACCTCTTCCCGGGCGATGCGCTGGTCGTTGGTGACGTCCGTGACGATGGTCGGCTCCACCCAGTTCCCGGTGGCGAACTCCGGCCCCTGCGGCACCCCGCCGCCGAGCGCGATGGTGGCGCCGTCCGCCCGGGCGGACTCGATGTAGCCCAGGATGCGGTCCCGCTGCCCGGGGCTGATCACCGGGCCGACGTCGGTGGCGAGGTCCAGCGGGTTGCCGAGCTTGAGGGTCTTCGCCCGCTCCACCAGCCTGGTGAGGAACTCCTCCTTCAGGCTGTTCGGCACCAGCAGCCTGGTTCCCGCCTCGCAGGCCTGCCCGTTGTTGGCCAGGGCCGCGAACAGCGCTCCGTCGACGGCCAGTGGCACGTCCGCGTCGTCGAGGACGACGTTCGGCCCCTTGCCGCCGAGCTCGAGGGTGACCCGCTTGACTGTGTCGGCGGACTTGCTCAGGATGCTCTTGCCCACCTCGGTCGACCCGGTGAAGGCCACCTTGCGGACGTCCGGGTGGCCGCTGAGGTAGGCGCCCACCGGGTCGCCGTCACCGGTGACGAGGTTCAGCACACCCTTGGGCAGACCGGCGGCCTCGAACTCCTTGGCCAGCTCGAGCGCGACCAGCGGCGAGTGCTCGTCGGGCTTGAGCACGACGGTGTTGCCCGCGGCCAGCGCCGGGCCGACCTTCCAGACGATGACCAGCAGCGGGATGTTCCACGGCACGATCGCGGCCACCACGCCCAGCGGCTCGCGGCGCAGCACACCCACGGYCGGGATCGGCCCGATCTCGGGCCCGTTCTTCTCGAACTCGTAGGTCGTCGCGAGGTCGGCGATGTAACGCAGCTGGGCGATGGACAGGCCGAGGTGCAGGGCCCCGGTGACGCGGATCGTCGCGCCGTTCTCCCGGGTCTGCAGGGCCGCCAGCTCCTGCAGCCGCTTCTCCAGGCGGTCCGCGACCGCGTGCAGCACCGCGGCACGCTCCTGCGGCGGGGTACGCCGCCACTGCCCCGCCTCGTGCGCGGCCTTGGCGGCGGCAACCGCCCGGTCCACGTCGGCAGTCCCGCCCTTGGCGACCGTTGCCACCAGCTCGTCCGTCGCGGGACTGCGAATCTCGTACTTCTCGGCGGAGTCGACCCATTCTCCGTCGATGAACAACCCGTAATGCGGTACGGACACCTTGTCCTCCTTTGGACGCGGATGGCTTGTGATGCCGGCCAGCCAGGCTAGTCCAGCGACCGGATACGCCGATACTTGCTCCGGTAGTAGAGGAGCGGATCGCGCTCCCCGGGGGTCTGGAGGGACTCCACGTGACAGGTGACGATGTGGTGGTCGCCCCCGTCGTAGACCGTGGCTATCCGGGCGCCGATGTGGGCGACGGCGCTGTCCAGCGCCGGCGCGCCGTTGGGCAGCAGCGTCCAGCCGACGCCGGCGAACTTGTCCGCGCCGCTGCGCGCGAACCCGTTGCTRACCTCGTCCTGCCCCTCGCTCAGGATGTTGATGCACAGGCTGTCCGCCGCCGCCACCGAAGGCCACGACGTGGACGACTTGGCCGGGCAGAACAGCACCAGCGGCGGCTGCAGGGACAGTGACGTGAACGACTGGCAGGTCAGGCCGGCCGGCCTGTCCCCGACTATCGCCGTCACGACGACGACCCCGCTCGCGAAACGCGAAAGGACGTCGCGAAAATGGGCGGGATCCACCACGGAAGTCTCCGGGCCGGGATGGCCGGTACTGCTTTGAGCACTCATCGTCATTCCCATGGCTTGGGGGTTCTTCCTCGTCTCGCGCCGATCGGCCTGGTGTTCACCCTGGTCAGACGGCCAGGGTGAACACCAGCCGAGGGGCGGCGGAGCTATCCGATCTGACGGGTCCGGCCGGCCCAGTAGGGCGCGCGAATCGTTTTCTTGTCGACCTTCCCGGCCGGGTTGACCGGCAGCTGGTCGGTGAATTCTATCGACTTGGGCGCGGGCACACTGCCCAGCTCGCGCTTGACGTGGTTTATCAGCTCGCTCTCGTCGACCTGCTGCCCGGACCGGGTGACCACGACGGCGTGCACGGCCTCGCCCCACTTCGGGTGCGGAATGCCGAAAACAGCCGCCTGGGCGACCGCCGGGTGGGTCAGCAGCACGTCCTCCACCTGCCGTGGGAAGACGTTGAACCCACCGCTGACCACCAGGTCCTTCTTGCGGTCGACGATGTAGAGGAAGCCGTCCTCGTCGAGGTGACCGATGTCCCCGGTGTGTACCCAGCCGTCGCGCAGCGCCTCCGCGTTACGCGAGGCGTCGACGTAGGTGAGCATCTGGCCGAGCTGCTTGGAGGTGATCTCGCCGACCTCGCCGACGGGCAGCGGGCGGTCGTCGTCGTCCTGGATGGTCACCGCCACGTACGGCAGGGGCCGGCCGGCCGACGCCAGCCGCTTGATGTCCTTTTCGGTGTCCACTCGGTGGTCCTGCTTGCGCAGGCTGGAGACGTATCCCGGTTCGGTRCCGGCGTAGGCCTGGATGAAGATCGGGCCGAACACGTCGAGCGCCTCACGCAGTCGCTCCGGAGCGATCGGGGCCCCCGCGTAGATGATGGTGTTGAGCGACGAGAGGTCGAACTTCTTCCGGTCGGGGTGGTCGAGCAGCAGGTAGATGATCGTCGGGACCAGGGCCGTGGCCGTCACCTTCTCCTTCTCGATCTTCTCGAGGAGGGTGTTGACGTCCAGTCCCGGCAGCATCACGTTCGTGCCGCCGCGCAGGAAGGTCGGCAGCACGAAGATCTGGGTGAAGTGGGTCAGCGGCGCGCCGTGGGCGAAGATTTCACCGGGTCGGATGTCACCGATCTCCAGACCGGCGGTGATGCTGTAGTGCGCCCAGGTGAAGTGAGAGTTGATCACGCCCTTCGGCTCACCGGTGCTGCCGGAGGTGAACAGCACGTACGCCTCGTCGTGCTCGTCGATGTCCACCGAGGGGGCCGTGTCCGACTGCGACTCGAAGTGCTTCGCGTAGTCGACGACACCGGCGACGGTGGTCTCCGCGGGCCCGCGCCCGTCGTCGAGCCGGATGACGTGGCGCAGGTTGGGCAGCCCGGCCACCACCTCGGCGACGGTCGAGTCGAACTGCGCGTGGTAGATGAGCGTGGTCGCCTCGGCCTGCTTGAGGTTGCTGCGGTGGCCGGACGCGGAGGCCCGGGTCGGCAGCTGCACCAGCACCGCGCCGGCCTTCCAGATGCCGTGCTGGGACGGGATGAACTCCAGGACGTTGGGCAGCAACAGGCCGACCCGCTCCCCCTTGGCGACCCCTAACGCGATGAGCCCGTTCGCGACCCGGTTGGCCCATTGCCGCGTCTGCCGGTATGTCAGCCGGCGATCACCGTCGATGATCGCCGTTGAATCGGCGTAGTACAGGGTGACCCGATCGAAAACCGTTGGCAGCGTGCCCCACATGCGTGCTCTACCTCCACCTTCTGGAAATGCCGTTCGCTGCGGCCGGTAGCAGCAGGTCCTGGGCCTGCTGGTATTCGCGGGCAAGCCGCTCCGCCAGCTTCGGAATGTCGAGAACCTCGTCGATGCCGGATACCGAGTGGCCAGCCGCCCAGACGTTCTGTTGGGCGAGCAGCCGGTCCTGGGCGAAGCCGGGAGAAGCGTCGCCGGCCCCCCCGGCGGGCGGGGTCGGCGTGATGTCCTGGGCTTCGAGCCAGCTTCTGAGTACGTTCGCTGGTAGGCCGCTGACCTGCACCGATGCGGCGATGTCGTCGAGGGTGGCCTCGACGACGGCCTGCCGGTACGCGTCGGAGGCCAGGCTTTCGGTGGTGGCGATGAAGCGGGTGCCGAGATAGGCCAGGTCGGCACCGGCGGCGCGGGCGGCCAACACGCCGTAACCGTCGCTGATGCCGCCGGCCAGGACCAGGATCCCGTCGTAGTCGTCCCGCAGGGCCCGTACGAAGGAGATCGGGTTGGCCCACCCGGTCTGTCCGCCGGCGCCGGCGGACAGCAGCACCAGGCCGTCCACCCCGGCTTCGATCGCCTTGTGGGCATGGCGTATGCTTGCCACGTCCGCCAGTACCAGGATGCCGGCGTCGTGCAGCGGCCCGACCACCGCCGCGGGAGAACCCACGCTGGTAATGACGATTTCCAGACGATGCCGCAGCAGGCTGTCCAGGTCGCTGGCGAGCCGCGTGTTGGACCGGTGCACGACGAGGTTGGCGCCCACCGGGGCGGCCTGCGCGGACCCGGGGGGCCCTGTCGCCGCGGTAATGCGCGACAGCCATTCCTCCAGTTCGTCGGCACTTTTCGCGTTATGGGTGGGAAAAGTGCCGATGATGCCGTTCACGGCGGCGGCGATCACGAGATCGGGGCCTGACACGTCGGTCATCGGCGCCGCCACCGCCGGCAGCCTCAGCCGTTGGTGCCATGCGTGCGGTAATGTCACCGGTACCTCCACGATCGGCGGAGTGGTGTCACCTTCGGTCCGCCTGTTCAGACCGGCGAACCGGGGTCGGCATCCTTCTCCCAGGAGTGCGGGGTGGGGACCGGCGGCCCGATTCGCTGAAATACCGGGGCGTCGTTCCAGGTGGTCGGCTCACGGTCAATTCTGCCGTCGGCGTCGGCCAACCACCAGGTTTGGTCCCGAACGGAAGGGTTCTCGTCGCCGGTTGACGGGTTCTGGTATCCGGCACGCTGCTCGCCGTTTTGGTGCCACAGGACAGTTACGGAACGCGATCCGCTTYCCCCGGTGGTCGTGATCGCCTCAAGCACCTCGAAACGAGGAGCTTCCGGGTCGTTGTCGGTCTCCCGGTCCGGGTACGCGGCGAACCGCTCGCGAAGGCCCGCGACGTCGGCGGCCGGGCCGCGCTCCTGGCCGGCCGCCGAGTGCCCGTCGTACCGGACGTCGTCCGTGTACAGCGAGATCGCCACATCGGTGTCACTCGTGATCCCCTGCGCCCAGTGTTCGGCGTGTTCGGTGACTCGGCTCATCGACGCGCTCCGTTCCGATCCCGGTTGGCCCGACCAGGGTCAGGCGACGGTCACACCCACGAGCGACGGTCCGGCGGAGCCGCGGTGGGTCGGCTCCGCCGGACCGACGGGTATGATCAAGCTTTTCCTGCGTACCCGCGGTCCCGGAAAATCCGGGAAAACTCAAGAAAGACACCGCCGGCCCGATCGGCGGGTAGGTGTCCCAACGGTAGAACCAGTTCACGGCCGGCGCCTCATCCCCCAGGGGTAAAGACGCTGCTCCTTCGGGTGAACCGGTGCTCCTTCGCGTGAACCAGCAGGCCGGCGGCGGCGCACACCGCCACGATAGCCTGATCGCGGACGATCATCCGCCGGTCGGCGATGGCCAGCTTACCGTGCCCGGGTAATGACGGAAGGGCCGGTAATGACGGAAGGGCCGATGCCGATAATGACGGAAGCCGGGCAGCCGTGGTCGCGGACCGCACCCGGCCCGGGGCGGCACGCGCGCGGCCGGCTCCCGAATCCCCCGGGAGGAGGCGGTTCCCAGCGGGTGTCACCCCGTTGAAGGGCAGAATCTCTCCCGCAGGGAGATTCCGGCCGGCGGCGGCGCGATTACGCTCGCAACGGCTTCGCAAGCACATGGTCGTCGATGGTTGGGAGTGAGTTGCGGTATGGGGAAGCACGACGTGGAAATAACCCCGGCCGAACAAGCCGAGGTGATACAGATAGCCCGTTCGGTGGCGAAGCACTTTGCCGAGGCCGGAGCACGGGCTGATGCCGAGAACCGCTTTCCGACCGAGCTCGTGCCGATCTACAAGGAGAGCGGCCTGCCCGCTCTGGCCGTCCCGAAGAAGTACGGTGGCCTCGGCGCCGACATCTGGACCACCGCTCTGGTGTCCAGGGAGCTCGCCAAGGGTGACCCGCCCATCGCGCTGGCGTTCAACATGCACCAGACCATGGTCGGTATCTTCCGTGGCCTGTTGAACGAGGAGACCCGGCAGCGGGTCTTCTCCGAGGTCGTCAACGAGCGTAAGATCATCTGTGGGCCCTTCAGCGAGGACCGGGCCGGGCTGACCGGTCTCGCCGACACCGTGGCGGTCCCCGACGGTGAGGGCGGCTGGCACGTCAGCGGCAAGAAGACCTGGGCCACCCTCTGTCAGGGCGCCGACATCGTCGCCTTCAACGCCACCATCACCGACCCCTCCGGGGAGCTGCCCGAGGACTTCCAGGAGCACGCGTCCCGCGAGGCCGTCTTCGTCATCCCGATCGACACGCCCGGGGTCAGCATCGTCGAGACCTGGGACACCCTGGGGATGCGCGCGACCGGCACTCACACGCTCGTCTTCGACAAGGTCTACGTGCCGGCCTCGGCGTACGGCGGCAACTTCCGCAACGGCCTCTTCGGCGAGTTCGAGTGGGCGTCACTGAGCTTCTCCGGCGTCTACCTCGGCCTCGCGGAGAAGGCCTACCTGGAGACCCGGGAGATCCTCAAGAAGAAGTCCCTCGGCGCGACGCAGGAGGGCAAGGACGTCGCCCTGAAGGGGATCGGCTACGTCCAGTACGGGCTCGGCAAGATCCTGGTCGAGACGGAGGCTGCGGCCCGGGCGCTGGAGACGACCGCCCGGATCCTCATCGAGGGCCGTGACGCCGAGTGGAACCCGGTCGCGCGGGCAGCCTGGACCGACGTTACCAAGGTCGCCACGACCGAGACGGCGATCAAGGTGACGGACGCCGCGCTCCGCCTGGTCGGCGGCTCGGCCTTCCGGCGCGGGCACATCCTGGAACGGCTCTACCGGGACGCCCGTGGTGGCCCCTTCCACCCGCTGACCACCGACCAGGTCTACGACCTGCTCGGCCGGTCCGAGCTCGGTCTGTTCGGCTGACCACCGACCAGGTCCCTGGCCTGCTTCACGCTCCGTAGCCGCTGCTCGCGTTGCCTCCGGCGAACAGGATGCCGGCGGCAACGCGAGACGGTGGGCGTCACTGGCGACCCAAGCCACGATGCCCTACCTGCGGGGACCGCGGCCACCGTGGCCGCGGTCCCCATCGAGGAGCGGGGTTCCCTGTCGGGGGCTGTGGTTCCAGGTGCTAGAAAAGTCAATACGCATCGCAACTTTTTGTTACGTTGCGTATTGATTTTTCGGCTGTGACCAGTTTTCAGGCCTCTATCTCACGCATGGTCATCCCCAGGGAGCCCGCGATCGCCTGGGAGCGGTTCACCGCGCCGAGCTTGCGCAGGATGTGCTTCACATGCGACTTCACGGTCTCCTCGGCGATGACCAGGGTTTCCGCGATGACGCTGTTCGTGGCACCCGCCACCATCAGCTCCAGAACCTCCGACTCCCGCGCGGTGAGATCCCCGCCGGTGTGCGCGGTGGCGATCGGGGCGGGCCGCGCGCCGTCGCCGGGCATGGCTCCGATACCCGCGTACCGGGAGAGATCGATGCCCGCGTCGCAGAAGTCGTTCATCATCTCCACTGCCGACGACAGGATCTCCCGCACGTGGTTGCGCTGGGTACGCAGGCGTTCGGCCAGCACGGCTCGTTCGTAGATGTGGCTGAACCCGTCCGCGAACATCCAGAGAACGTCCCGGTCGACCTCGTCCACCCGGCGCGAGGACGGATGGTGGTCCGCGTGCAGGAAACCCACGACCTCCGTCCCGCGCATCACCGGGGCGACGACGTAGGACTTGGAACGCCCGGACTCCACGATGATCGGCCGGTGGACGGGCGCGTTCGCGGTGTCGTACACGACCGCGGGCCGGCAGTCGGTCAGCAGCCTGGTCTCGGGCGTCATGCCCTCCAACGGGATCGGCCGGTCGACCCAGCGCGCGAACCATGACTCGAACTCGTCACTGTTGCTGAAATAGGCCATCCACGGATGCCAGGCGCTGTCCTCCACCCGAGAGAGYACCGCGCGCCCGAACCCGCACCGGTGGACGAGCTCCTCGCACACCTGGTCGAGCAGGTCGACCGAGCTCGGCAGCGTCCGCAGGCGCTGCAGCCCCGCGGCGCAGTCGGCGAACCGCCGGGTGCACAGGTTCAGGTCGTGCTGGTAGAGGTCGAACGAGAGCTCCTGGAGATCCAGGATGAGATGGCACAGCTGCAGGCTGGTGTCGCCGTCCGCGGCGGTGATGCCGTCGGTGCCGGCGGTGGCCCGCAGCTGGTCGATGCAGCGCCCGGCCAGAGTCGAGACGACCTCGGCCGACGTCGCCAGATCGTCGGGGATGACGGATGCCGTCGGCTCCGTGTGGAGGGCGGCCCGGACCTCGTCGTGCATGAGGTCGATGCGGGCCGCGAGATCGCGTTGGCGGCGTCGCCATCCTCGGGCGCCGGCGGGCGCCGGGAACATGCCGGGCTTCCGGTCCGGGTCGGCGGTCATAAGGCACGATCCTGACTGCGCGCAAGGTACAGATACCGGGCGATCGCCTCGGCGCGGTTCGACGCGTGCAGCTTGCGCAGGATGTGTTTCACGTGTGATTTCACCGTGGTTTCGGAGACGGTCAGACGATCGGCGATCTGTGCGTTGGTTGCTCCGCTGGCCAGCAGGGCGAGCACCTCCCGCTCCCGCGGGGTCAGCCCGTCCGGGAGACGAGGTGCGGAGGCCGCGAGCATACTCGGCAGCGACACCGGCGGCTTGGACTCGGTCGCCGGGGTGCTCTGCCGCACGAGCCGGACCGGGGCGGCGCTGAGCCCTTCGGTCATCATCCGGGCGGTGCAGAACGCCTTCGCGATCCGTTCCCGCTGCAGGGCGAGGCGTTCGAGCAGCACCGTGCGCTCGAGAATCAGACCGAAGCCGTCGGCGAAGATCTGGATACGCTCCCGGTCGTAACCGGTGAGGCGACRCCCGGAGGAATAGGCGTCCGCGTGCAGGTAGCCGACGACCGAACCACTCGCCAGGATCGGCGCGACGACATACTCCCGGGTCTGGGACACCTCGACCAACGGGCGGAAGAGCCTGGGCTCGGACTGCGCGTGCTGGATCAGCGCGGGTACCCTGCGCCGGACGAGTTCGGCTTCCGGCATGGCGGAGGTCAACGGAATCCGCAGGTCCTGGATGAAGTCCCGGAACGCCACGTTGACCGCGCTGTCGGCGTCGGCCCCGACGTGCAGCCCGGCGGGCAGCCAGGTCGAGCCGCGCAGGCTGGAAATCATCGCCCGGTCGAATCCACCGGCCGCGCACAGGGCTGCCGGAGCGGACGCGATGGCCTCCGCGGAAGTCGTGGCCCGGCGTATCCGGGCGAGCTCCTCCCGGATGCGGCTCAGCACCCGGAACGGCATACCGAACATGTGCTCGCGCAGATCGTTCTGCACGGCACTGATCTCGGCGAGCAGCGCGCCGGCCCGGGCCGCTTCCCCGCCCCGGACCTCCGCGTCGATGGATTCACCGTCGATCCGCTCGAGTCTCGCGGTGAGCGCCGCGGCCGAACGGCTGCCGGGTTCGACCGGAGCCGCGTCCACCGCCGTGTGTAATGCCGTGACCAGCTTCTTCTGACGAATCTGAAGATCCGCCTGGGCTAACGCAGTGGTGGAATATGGTGACGCCACTGTCCCTTGTCCTCCACGTCCGAAGTGGACCGATCGCGACGACGGCGCGGCCCCCAGGGCCCAGCGCCCCTCGCGGGGGCCGGACAACAGCTCCAGAGACCGGATCTATGTGTTGCCACATTTACTTCGGGACAGAACGTAGGTGATTCAGGTCACTTCGTCAAGGCTTCTCCGGATACGACTCTCGGGTCGGCCTCGGGCACGGCCCGTCGCCACGGCCGCCCGCCCGCGACGGAGGCCGGCGGCCACCGTCGACACAGTGTTAACTGTGCAAGATATGAGCGGCTACCAAACGAAGTTTTTCTGTTACTCCTGGCTGGCTTCGCAGGTGAGCGGTGCGCGCTACGTCGTTGACCACCATCAACACGGCGTGGATGCGGAAAAGCGCCGCGGTCCGGTCCAGATCCGGGCGCGTGGCCGCCATCAGGGACACCCATTCCGCGACGTAGTCGTGCTGCGCCTTACGAATTCTGTGACGGTTCCAATACGGAAGGTTCATCACCTCGGCGACCAGCACGTTGACCAGATCGGTGTGCGCCATCGCGAAGTCGATGTAGGCCGCCACCACGTTCTCCAGGCCGGCCTGCGGGGTCGTGGCGGCCGCCAGYGCCCGGGCGATGCCCAGCTGCAGGGACTCGGCCGCACGCGCGACAATCGCCATCAGCAGGTCGGCCTTGGCGGTGAAGTGCCGGTAGACGCCGGCGCTGGTCACCCCGACCTCGGCACCGACCTCCTCCATGGTCACCGTCTGGTAACCACGGATGCTGAACAATCGGGCCGCCGCCACCAACAGCGCCTCCCGCCGCCCCTGCGGTGACAGCCCGGTCTCGGTGGTGACCGGCTCCGGAGCCGGCTGCCCGGACAGACCGGCGATGTCAACGGTGCACACCGACAGGGCCATCCTGCGCAGCAGGGCGACCATCGTCTCCGGGGCGGCCGGGACCCGGTGGTAGGAGGGGCTGGTGAGCACGGCGAGCGCGCACCATGCCAGCAGTTCCGCGTCGTCCCGGCTCAGCTCGTCACGCACGTCGTTCAGGGCGACGACGAAGCCCGCCAGGAAGGCGAAGAACCTCTCCCGCATCCGCTGCCGCTGCTCGTCGTTGAGATGGCGGCTCTCCCGACTCCACAGCACCCCGAGGTCGCGTCGCCGGCCCGCGGTCTCGGCCAGGTCCTGCACCATGGCTGTGAGCTGGCCATCGTGATGCCGGTCGACGACGGACGCCGCCAGGTCGAAGCTGTCGGTCAGCGCGCACACCAGCAGCTCCTCCTTGCTGCGGAAGTGCCGGTAGAGCGCACCGGCGGTGATCCCGACCGCGCCGGCGATGTCCTCGGTGCCCACGTTGTGATAACCGAAACGATAGAACAGCTCACTGGCAGCAGTGATGATCTGAGCTCTGCGGTTGCGTGGACGCGGAGTTCTYGCGATCGTCCCTCTACCGCCATGCTCACTCACTGTCCGCTCCCACCATGCCGTCTCACGCGGATACCGGTCCCACTCAAACTTCCCCACCACCGACAGCAGCTGACGGCACGATCCGACGGCAACGCCCCCAGCCAGGCGTCCAGCCCGCGTCCGGGGAGCGCTGTGTGCCGCTTCGCGCACCGCCTCGCGCATCGCCGGACGAGGTGGAGTTGTTGACCCATTAAGTTACTCCTGATTTACTTCTCGCCATCGGAGCCAATTCTCCACGATCGTCCGCCCGTCGGCCCCGTCCTGATCGCGACGGCGGCCCTCACCCCGTCCGCCGAGACGCCGGTCGACCTTTCACGGCCAGGCAGGCCGACCAGGAGAAGAAAATGATCTTCGCTGGTACCCGCGACCGGCCGGCCCGTCGGTGGACAGCCGGGCCGTCAGGGCACGGCAGTCGACCCGGGCGGGGCGCGTCGACCCCGTAGCAGGCCTGAAACTGTCGTCGTGGCGATCAGGAGGAGCTGACAGTGCTGGTTGACGGATTCATTGGTGGCGGATCCTCGGACGGGACCAGCGGCGCGAATATCGCTGGCATCTCGGCCCAGGTCGCGGCGGCCGAACGGATCGGATACGACGGGGTGTGGGCGACCGAGGTCGGCCGCGACCCTTTTTTACCATTGCTGCTGGCCGCGGACCGCTCACCGCGGCTACAAATCGGTACCGCCATAGCCGTGGCATTCGCCCGCAACCCGATGACCATGGCGTCGACAGCGAACGACCTCCAGACATTCAGTTCCGGCCGGTTCGTGCTGGGGCTTGGCTCTCAGATCAAACCACATATTCAGCGCCGTTTCAGCATGCCGTGGTCCGCGCCGAACGAGCGGATGCGGGAGTTCGTCCTGGCCATGCGGGCGATATGGCGTAGCTGGCACCACGGGGAACCGCTCGACTTCCGCGGCGACATATACCAGCACACATTGATGACACCGCTGTTCAATCCCGGCCCCAACCCCTACGGCCCGCCACCGGTTCTGATAGCCGCGGTCGGAACGAAGATGGCCTCGGTCGCCGCGGAGGTCGCCGACGGCATACTCGTGCACTCTTTCACCACGGAACGCTACCTGCGGGAGGTCACGCTCCCCATCGTGGAATCGGTGCTCCGTGACAACGGCCGGCGGCGGGAACAGTTCACCCTGTCCTACCCGGGGCTGGTGGCCACCGGAATCGACGAGAAAAGCTATGACGAGGCCGTGCGGACGGTGCGCGAGCGCATCGCCTTCTACGGGGCCACCCCGGCCTACCGCGGCGTCCTGGAACTGCACGGCTGGGGYGACCTGCACACGGAGCTGCACCGGTTGTCCAGGCAGAACGAGTGGGACGTCATGACCAAGCTCGTGGACGACACCGTGCTGCACACGTTCGCGGTGGTGGGCGAGCCGGCCGCGGTCGTCACGGAGCTCCGGCGCCGCTTCGACGACCTGATCAACCGGTTCACCCTGTTCGTGCCCTACCCGCTGGCCGACGAGGCCCGGCAGATCATCGTCACCGGGCTGCAGCGGAACTGACCGAGAAGAGCCGRCCGGGCCACCACGGCGGCGGGAGCTGACCGCCGGCGGACGATCCGGCCGCCGCTCCCCCGCCCCGCGGCACTCCCCCGCTCCCTGGTCAGCTGGGCAGCACCGGCCCGACCACGCCGAGCACGACGAAGAACACAGCGATGATCTTGCAGGAACGCGCCCCCCGGCGCAGGGACCGCTCCCTCTTCGCCCGTCCCTCCGGAGAAAGGGAGGCGGGGACGAGGGTGGGGGCGTGCCGCTGCCCCCACCGTCCGATGGCGAAGAACGCGGCGGCGAACGCGAACTGCACCAGCGCCGCGGCAATCATCGCACCGAGCCGATCATCGCGTCGAGGAGAGGGACAGCGGCGGCGGGGCCGACAGCGACGGCGGGGCGGAGGCGGGCGGCAGGGACAGCAGGGACGACGAGAGAGGCGCCGCGGGTGCCGGGCTGCCGGTCACGCCCGGCTGCGGAAGCGTCGCGGAGTCGTCGGACGGCGGCGCGTCGGGATCCGCGGGCCGGTAGTCGTCGGCGTACTCCACGTCCGCCGCCCTGATCCGGTCGGCGAGCCACGTCCGCCAGGTCGCGACCGCGCGCTCGGAGCGCAGCGCCTCCCGCACCTCGTCCCTGGCCTGCTCGAAAGACGGCTGGCTGGCCGGCCTGTCCTCGAGAACCTGACCGACGTTCCAGCCGTAACGGGTCTGCACCGGGCCGAACACGGAGCCCACGGGGGCGGCGAAGGCGGCTTTGGCGTACTCGGCATCCAGCTGCGAGGCGGTGACAAACCCCAGATCGCCCTGGCTGCTCCGGGTCGACTCGTCCAGCGACGTCTCACCGGCGAGGGCGGYGAAGTCCGCGCCATCCCTGGTGCGCTGCACCGCCTGGTCCGCCTCCTCCCTGGTGGCGACCACGATGTTGCGCAGGTGGCGCTGCGCGGGAACGGCGAAGTCCGCCCGGTGGCCCTCGTAGTACGAGGGCAGCTGGTCGTCGGCGACGGTCGCGACCGCCGGCGCCGTCACCTCCTGGAACAGCCTGGCCGTGCGCTGCTGGCGTCCGACCTCGTCGAGGACGTCGTTCTCGGACACCTTCAGCTTGGCCAGCAGGTCGGTGAAGGCACGCTGCCCGTCCGACCCCATCTGTTCGTCGATCATTTTGCTGAGGGTGTCCCGGACCGACTTGTCCGCGATGACGATCTTGCGCTCGGCGGCGGCGTTGTCCAGGATCATGCTCACCGCGACCGCTTTGGCGATGTCCCGCCGGAACTGCTCCAGCTCGCTGCCGCCGACCGGCTCGCGGATCCCGTAGAGCGCGCTGAGCACCTCGACCCGGTCGTGCAACTGGTCCTTGGTCACCACGGTGTCGCCCACGCGGAAGGCGGCGTTGCCGGGCAGCCCGGTCACCAGCGGCACGACGAGCAGCGCAAGCCCGGCGATGACCAGCGGTACCAGCACCACCAGAACCGCGCGCGCCCATGACCGGCCCAGCGGGCCCGGTAGCGTGATCCTCACACCTTCACCTCCGTCCGCGCTGCGCTGGGTGTGCCGTCCGGCGCTGGCGCGTCATGCTCGCTGTCGGACGCCGGTACGCCGCGCCCGTCGTCCGGCACCGCCACGCCGGGCACGGCATCCGGCACCGCTGCGCCGCCGGCACCGTCGGCCCGCGGCCCGGCCGCGGGCCGAACGGGGAACAGCCGGACGACGACAAACGCCGCCAGCAGCGACAGGCCGACCGTGGCCGCCAGGAAGATACCGAACTGCCGGATGAGCGACAGGCCGGACGCCGCCAGCGCGAGGTAGYCGGCGGACGCGGCCAGCGCCGCCACCGCCACCGACCGGCGCAGGTGTGGTGACCGGCGCGCGTACCCCTGGCCGAGCAGCACGCTGAACTCGCACGCGGTGGCGGTGGCCAGCGAGCCCAGCGTGACGGTCAGCGGGGTGAGCGCGATGCCGCACAGCCACGCCCCGGCCAGCCCCCACCCGGTGGCCAGCGCCGCGGCCAGCACGGCACGCGCCGCCTCGGAACGGCGGGGCAGGCCCACCAGCAGCACCAGCCCCGCCGCCACGATCCCGAGCAGGCTCGCCGGGTAGCGATCGCCGGACACCAGCTCGTATCCTCGCGCGGCCACCACCGGCAGCCCGACCAGCTCGGCGGTCAGCCCCTCCGGTGGCCTGGGCAGCGCGGCCCGCACGTCCCGCAGCAGGGCCTGCTGGCGCGCGACGTCCTCCAGCTCGACGCCAAAGCTGATCACCGCCTGCCGGCCGTCGTTGCGCACGACCGCGGTGGCGAGGTAGGGCGGGAGCTGCTGAAGCCCGGCCGCGATCTGGTCGGGTGTCGGCGAGTCCCCCAGGAAGGCCAGCAGGCCGGGAAGGCTCACGATGGGATGCAGGTCGCCCCCGAACCGGCGGATGGTGGTGTCCTCGGCCTGCCGCATCCAGGCCAGCGCCTGCGGTGTGATCA
Organism: Protofrankia sp. BMG5.30; assembly: GCF_001983005.1. Lineage (NCBI taxonomy): Bacteria > Bacillati > Actinomycetota > Actinomycetes > Frankiales > Frankiaceae > Protofrankia > Protofrankia sp. BMG5.30. The sequence continues at coordinate 90,040 of NZ_MOME01000015.1, forward strand.
CGTTTGTGCCGCTGACCAGGATCTGGACCTCACCGGCCGATCCGAGCACGTTCTCGGCGTGCTGCGCGTCGGCCAGTGTGGACACACCGTTGGCGAGCCGGTCCGGCCGGGCTTCGATGTCGAGGAACGCCAGCGCCGACCAGCCCGCTCCCGCGACGGCGACGAGCATGACCAGCACGATCGCCCGGCGCGCCCGCGACATCGTCGGCACCGGCCTGTCCTCGTTCACCTCATGGCTTACCTCGTGGCTCACCGCATCGCCCACCGCCCGCTCGGCCGCGGCCTGGGCGACCCGGCGCCGGGTGAGGAAGCCCAACCCGACGGCGAGCAGGACACCGGCCGCGAGCGCCCATCCGAGGTCCTGGACGAACGGCACCGGTGAGAGTCCCAGCGAGGCGAAGCCCGCGGCGCTGGCCAGCGCCGCCACGATCACCCGCCGCCGTTCGGCGCCCCGGATCAGGTAGGCGGGGAAGTCGCTGCCGATCCCGACCAGGATGGGCAGGAACGCCACGACGCCGAGGGAGAGCGGATGCCCCAGCCAGCCGAGGGCCGCGAGCGTGAGCGCTGTCGCGCCGAGCGTCGCGGCCAGCGGCAGCAGCCGGTGACGGGGGCGCACCCAGGGCACCAGCAGATAACAGGCGGCGATCAGCCCGAGGGCCAGCGCGCCGAGCAGCGGGATCTCGCGCCGTACCTGCCCGCCGAGATCGGCGGCGATCGCGGGCATGCCGGTGATGGTCAGCCTGCTCGTGCGCAGCCCGGCGCCGTCGGCGACCTTCCTCGTGGCGGCGACCAGCCGCTCGGTTCCCGCCTGGTCCAGCCCCTCCCGGGGACGGACCAGGATGGCGACGGCGTTCGGCGCCGGAACCACGAACCGCCACTGCTGGCGGGGAGTGCCGTCCTGGTCGAACACCACGGCGCTGACGAAGGACGGGTTGCGCAGCGTGGGCAGGCCGGCGGGCAGGCCACGCACGAGCAGACTGCCGTAACGCAGGTCGAACTCGGCGACAGCCGCGTCCGCGGCCTGGGTGACCTCGGCGTCGGAACGGCCGGCGGCACGCGCCTGCTGCTCGGCCTCGGCCCGCAGGGCGTCCCGTTTGCCGGAGATGGTCGCGAGCAGGTTCTGTGCCGCACCGGCGATCTGGTTCAGCACGGTCGCCGGGCCATAGACCACGGCGACGTCGGGCAACTGCGCGAGGTTGCCCTCCAACGCCATCAGCTTGGTGATCTCCTCGGCGCCCAGCAGCTCACGATCGCCCGCCGACTCCGCGAGGATGACGATCGGGTCGCCGCCGAAGGAACGCGCGGACTCCTGTAACGCGCGCTGCGCCGGATCCCCGGCGGGCAGGAAGGACGTCGTCGTGGTGTCCGACCTGACCCGGCTGAGCCCCACCCCCGCCGCCAGCGCCACCACCAGCACGACGGCGAACCCGGCGCAGGCCCGCGCGGACGGGCGCCGCCGCCTCAGCCGCGCCCACAGCCACCTCAGTCCCCGGACCGGGGAGGCCAGCAGTCGGCGCGGCGCGCCCGGCCGGCGCGGGGGACGGGTCCCCCGCGCCGCCAGGCGCCGGACGGCAGGTCCACGCAACCTCATCCGTCGCTGCGCTCCACCCGCGGGTACGGCCCGGTGAACGGCCCGGGCTTCGCGCCCGTGCCTGGTGCCGGGAACGGGTTGGTGTAGGTCAGGATGTGGTACGGGATGGGTGTCTGAACGGACTGGTCACTGACCAGYGGGACCAGCCGCAGGTAGTGGGCCCCGGACTCGTCGGTGTACTGCAGGACCGCGTTGAAGTTGGCGAAGTAGGCCGCCAGCTCGGGCCCGTAGGGCTTGATGTACGACAGCATCGGGTTGACGTCCCGCAGGAGTGTCTGTACCGGCGGGATGGCGCCGCGGACATCGGTGCCCAGGGTGGGCACGCGGTCGAGCGTGGCGGGTGCCAGGTCCAGCGCGCCCGACAGCGGGGGCAGCAGCCCGTGCAGGTCCGCCGAGGTGTCGGGCAGTTGCTGCAGTGCATTGCTCAGCAGCGGGGAGGCCGTCTTCAGGTCGGCCGCGACCGGTGCCAGCGCCCCGGAGAGCTTCGTCAGGGTGCCCGACGCGGCCTTGGCGCTGTCGAGCACGCCGGGTGTCTGCTTCAGCACGTCCTCGACGGCCTGCCGCTGGCCGGCGGTGGCCTGGGTCAGCCGGTTGGCGTTGTCCACCAGGGCTGCGATCTGCCCCTGCCCGGTGTCGAGGGCCCGTAGCACGACGGCGGTCTGCTGTGCCAGTGCCTTGAGGTCCTCGGACTGGGCCGCGATGGCGTCCAGGGCGGTGTGCCCCTCCCGGCCGAGATCGCCCAGCCCGTCGAGGGTCGCGGAGACGTCCTGCTGACGGCCCTCGGTGCCCTGGCCCAACGACCGCACCAGGGTGCCCAGTTCCGCGCGGGTGTCCGTGTCCAGGCTGGCGAGCACGTCGCGCAGCTGCACGCTGGGCTTCACCGCGTCGATGGGGATGGTGCTGCCGGAGGGCAGCGCGCGGCCGTTGCCATCGGTGATGTCCAGGTAGCCCTCRCCGACGAGGGAGCGTTCGCCGAGACGCACGCTCACCCCCTCGTRCAGCGGGGCGACCTTCTTGTCCAGCGAGAACTCGACCCGCAGCCCGTTCGACTGCCGGGTGACCTCGCGGACCTCGCCGACCTGCACGCCCGCGATCTGCACCCGGCCCGCCTTCACCAGGTTGTCGACGTCCGTCAACACCGCGGAGGAGGTGTACTCATCACGGTCGATCAGCGGGATCTGCGTCCCGGTGCCCCTGAGCAGGAAGGTCAGGATCCCGAGGCTCGCGGCGAGGAACAGCAGGACGATGACCAGCCGGCCCACCGTCCCGGTCAGTGCTCTCATCGGCTCTGGCCTCCCTGCTGCGGGTTGATGGGCAGGCCGTTCTCCGGTCCGGGGAAGTAGCCGTTCGGCGGCTGCTTCGGCAGTACTCCGGCGGCGGGCAGCGGCACGACCAGGTGCCCGCGGATGATGCTGCCCTGCGCGTCTCCCGCGCCGAACACCGACGAGGTGTTGTACACGAACGCCTGGATGTCGGTGAGGTAGGACACCACCGTCTGGGTGTCGCGGTCGAGGTTACGACTGATCGGCCGAAGGTTGATCAGAGAGTTGTCGATGTCGTCGGCCATCGGACGCAGGTCGGCGACCACCGGCCGGGCCTTGCTGACCACCGGCTTCGCCGCGTCGACGGTGTTCCCCAGCTCGTCGACGGTGCTTTCCAGCCGCTCCAGCGTCTTCGGCAGTTCGCCGGAGGCGCTGTGGAGGTTGTCCAGCGTCGGGTCGAGCTGTTCGGTCAGCGCCTGGGTGCTGGTCAACGTCCTGCGGAGCTGGTCGGTCAGGCCGGGCAGCTGCGCGAGGCTGTCGCGCAGCTGCCCGTCGTTGCCCGCCAGTGTCTCCAGCGTCTGCTGGGTCGCCGTCGCGAGCTGGGCGACCCGCTGGTCGTTGCCGCCGACCGCGGTGGAGATCTGCGACAGCGCGGTCACGAGCTGGCTGATCTTCTCCCGGCGGGTCTGCAGCGCCTCGACCACCGGCTGCAGCTGGGTGACCGTGCCGTCCGTCGCCGCCAGGCCAGGGGGCAGCTCCTTCTCGGACCGTGCCAACGCGACGTCGGACTCGACGAGGAGGTCGGTGAGGGCCAGCTGGGTGCGGTCGTCAAGATGGCTGAGGACCTCGTCGGCCTGTATCGGCCGGGACGTCTGCTTCAGCGGGATGAGCCCGCCGGACGGCAGCACCCGGCCGGGCGGCCCCCCGGGGTTGATCTCCACCGACATCTCGTTGAGCGCGTTCTTCGGGCGCACCACCGCACGGGCGTTGTCGTACACGGGATGCCCGGGCTCGATCTCCAGCGTGAGGATGGCCGTCGCATGGTCGCTGACCGACCAGTCAGCGATCTTCCCGACCTTCACGCCCGCGATCGTGACCTGGTTGGAACTCGTCGGGTTCACGCCGGGCACCGAGGCGAACTCGGCCTTGACGATCGACCGGTTCGCCCACGGCGGCGTCGAGGACAGCTGGGACTGGATGATCACGGCGGCCACCAGGCCGAGCACGACGAGGACCGCCAACGCGGTCATGTCACGGCCCAGCCCGGGTACCGTCCGGATCCGCTCCCAGCGACGACGCAGGGATGCACTCATTGGAAACTCCTCGACACCAGCGGAAGGTCCAGCGAGGTCACCAGCTGGCCTAGCGCGCCCGCGTCAGGCCCCGCCCCCGGCGGCGGGATCAGACCCGGCGCACCCTGCCGGGTGCCCTCCTGCGGGCCCGCGGGCTGTTGCAGACCGAGGGACTCCAGGTACTTCTCCAGCGGCAGTATTGTCGCGGTCCCACCGAGGGAGTTGACCCCGACTCCGGCCATCAGCCGGCCCGCCGCGCCGTTGCTGTCATGGAACTTGAACACCTCATCACCATGCGTGAACAGGTAGGCGAGCTCCTGGTACAGGAGATGATCGTTACCGCCACCGTCGTAGATTCCGGTGCCGTGCCAGGGGGAGARCACAGCCTGGGTGACCGGGCCGTTGAGCCGCTCCAGCACCGGGCCGCGCACGTCGGTCAGGACCCCGTTGGCGTTCTGCGCGGTGGGCACCAGCCGGTCGACCAGCGGCCGGGCGTCCTGCAGGAGGATCCGCAGGTCGGTCGCTACCGGCAGGGTGCGCTCCAGCACCGGGTCGAGCTTGGCCAGCACCGGGTCGAGCTGGCGGGCCGCCGGCCGGAACTCCTGCGCGGTCGTGGTCAGCTTGTCCAGGGTGGGGTTGAGGTCGGCAAGGCCGGCGCGGGTGGTCCGCAGCGTCTGCGGCAGGTCCGCCACCGTCTGGGCCAGCGGGCGACGCTCGTCCGCGAGCGCCTCCGATGTCGTCGCCAACGAGGTAATGATCGAGTCGAGCTGGCCGTCCTGCTTGGTCAGCGCCGCCGCCGCGTGCTGCAGGCCGGTGACCACCCCGGTCAGGTCGGTGTCCGGACGGGTGCCGCGGGCGGCGCTGAGCACCACCCCGGCCGGTTCGAGGGTGTCCGGCGCGTCCGCGATGAGCTTGCGCAACTCCTCCTGCCCGTCGTTACGCAACGTCGCGTCCAGCCGCTCAACCGTGCGCGGGATGGACTTCTGCGCGTCCGGATCGATGGCGCTGAGGACCTGGTCGAGCTCGACCGGAACGCTGGTGCGTTCCAGCGGGATCGTCTGCCCGGTGCGGAAGCCGCTGCCCGAGCCCCCGTGGGCGAGCTCGACATAGTAGGAGCCACCCACCACGAGCGCGGGCCGCACCGTCGCGGTCGGCTGGTCCCCGAGCTTCCGCAGCACCGACCCGTCGATCTTCAGCGATACCAGGGCGGTGTGCTGGTCGCTCTCCTTCACCCCCGTGACGTCACCGACCTTGACGCCGGCGACCTTCACGACGCTCTTGAACGGTTCCAGTTTGTAGTCCCGCGCGAACTCCGCCCTGATCGTCTCRCCGGAGCCCACCGTGATCAGGATGCGGGCCCGGTTGAAGGCGAAGAAACCGACCAGGGCCAGCACGGCCAGCACCACCAGGCCGAGCGCCTTGGTGGGTATCCGCTGTCCGAGGTGGGCGAGGCTCGCCCGCTGACGCCGCAGCACACTCATCGAGCCGTCCCCCCCACCAGCGGGATGCCCGCCGGAAGTCCCTGCGCGCGGTCCCGCTGCGCCTCACCGGGCCGCGGGTACTGGTTCAGATAGAAGTTCCCGGACGGCAGCAGACCGCTGGTGACGGTCCCCAGACCGGGGTTGAGCCCCAGCCGGGCGTAGCGCATCCCCGGCGCGCCTCCCTCGGAGACGAAGCTCTGGCCGCGGACGAACAGCTGCCCGAGCTCAGGCGCGTACGGCGCCAGCACCCGCAGCGGGGTGAGCAGGTCACCGACCGCCTGGCGCACCGGCGACGCCAACGGCCGGGCGTCCGAGACCGTGCGCGTCAGGTCCTCGACGGCGGGGATGGCCTGCCCGGCCACCGGGGGGACCTTGCCCGCGACCGGCACCCCGTCCACCAGCACGCCACGCAGGTCGGTTTCCGAGTCGGCGAGCGCGCCCGCGCCCGGTTCGAGGTCCCGCACCGCCGAGGCGGTGTCGGCCAGTGGCGTGTTCAGCGAGTCCAGCGCGTGCTTGGCCGTGTCCAGGGTGCCTGGCAGCCGTTCCAGCGTGCCGGCCAGCGGCTTGCCGCCGTCCACCGACACCGCCCGCAGCGTCTGGTCGGACTGGTCGACGAGGGAGGCGATCTGCTGCTGGTGGTCGTCGAGCCGGCCCGCCAGCCGGTCGATGTCCGTCAGCAACGTGGGCAGGTCCGTCTGCGCGGACGCGAGCGCCTGGGAGACAGTGCCGATGTCCGCAAGCAGGCTGGGCGCGGTCTTCAGCAGATCCTGCAGGTCGTCGCTGTGCCCGGCCGCCCCACCGCCGAGAACGCGCACCGTCCGGGTGGCGGCGTCCCGGGTCGGCTGGTCGAGCACGTCGAGCAGCTGGTAGAGGTCCGCCGAGTTGACGTTGCGGGTCGCCTCGATGGTCTGGTCGCCGAGTTTGCCGGCCGCCGAAGTACCCAGGTCGAGCTCGACGAACTTCGTCGCCAGCGCCGAGACGTCCCAGATCTCCGCGTGCGAGTCCCGGTAGACGTCAACGTTGCCGTCGAGCTGCATGGTCACCACCGCGGCACCGTTGACGTAGTCGATCGCGCTGACCCGGCCGATGCGCTTGCTCATCTCCCGGACACCGTCGTTGACCCGCAGCGAGTGGACGTTGTCGAACGCCGCGCGCACCGTCGTCGTCGGCGCGAACGGCAGCCCGGTCTGCGCCTTGAACGTCAGGTACAGGATCGCCGCCAGGACGGCCAGCACGATGCCGCCGGCGCGGAAGGAGCGCGACCGCGCGCGGAACTCCGGCGTTGTCATGACAGCACCCCTCCCAGCAGTTGCCCCAGCAAAGAGTTCTCCTGCCGTTCGGTCAGCCCGGTCGCACTGCCGCCGGCCGGGGCGGAGGTGCCGCCGCCGGCGGTGGCCGGCGCGGAACCGGTCCGCCCGCCGCTGGCGGGCGTGGACGCCGCCGGCGCGTTGGTCTTGCCCGGCAGCGGCAGCTCCGGCGGCGCGGGCAGCGGCAGGCTGGGGACCGGCGCGTCCGGCAGGCCGGGCACGAGCCCGCCGACGGTCTGCCCCAGGACCTTCGGCGACAGCGGAAGCATCGCCTTGAAGTAGTGGCTGATGGCGTCGTAGTCGCTGGTCGCCATCGACCAGCCCTTGACGAACTCCATCAGGTTCGTCAGCCGCAGGCTCAGCGCCTGCTCCGAGAGCGTCCGCGCCGACACCGACACCCCGAGCAGGTCCGGCGTGGCCGGGCGCAGCGCCTTCACCAGCGGCGCCGCCTCGTCCAGCAGCGTGTTGGCCCGGTCGAGGACCGGCGGCAGCGACGCCAGCGCGGGATCGGCCGCATCGGCGAACCGGTGCAGCTCACCGGTGATGTCGCTGAGATCGTCGGTGACCGGGCGCAGCGACGCCAGCGTGCGGGTCGCCGGGTCGGCGACACCGGCCAGCTGCGCGAGAGTGCTGCGCGCGCTGGCTATGGTCCCCGGGAGGCGGACGAGGGAGTCCTGCAGGGCCTTGCGGTTGGCCGCCACGGTCGCGAGTGTGTCCGTGGCCGACCCGACCAGCCGGTCGAGGCTCTGCCCGTTGTCGGTGGCCAGCGCGCTCGCCACCGGCTGGGCGTCGTCCACCAGCTTGGTCAGCAGTTCGTTCTGCTGGTCGAGGATCGCGGCGAGGTCCTTGGCCTGCGTCATCGCCGGCTCCAACGCGGTGATCGCGTCCGCGGCCTGCTTGCCCTGCCCCTTGAAGCCCTCACCCGCGGTGGTCAGCAGCGCGCCGAGAGCGGACGCGGTCGGCGTGTCCACGGCGTTGAGCACGTCCTGGAGGTCCACCACCCGGTTGGTCTGGGTCTGCGGGATCACCACGGGTTCCGAGAGCACCGGCGCCGACGGCGACCCGCGCTCCAGCAGGATGAACCGCTCACCGAGCAGGTCCTGCGTGGTGATGGTCGCCCGCACGTCGTTGTGCAGCGGCAGCACGCTGCGGTCCACCGTCATCCGCACCCGCGCCCGGCCACCGGCCAGGCTGATGGACTGCACGATGCCGACGTCCACCCCGGACGCCTTGACCGTGTTGCCGGGCACCAGCGGGCTGGCGTCGTCGAACACCGCGGTCACCTCGACGGCGTCGTCGCCCCGCGAGGTCCACAGGATGCCGCCCAACACCAGCGCCGCCACGACCACCAGCGCGATGATCACGGGCCGTCTGCGGCCTAATCCACCAGTACTCATCGGATTCCGCTCCCGGTCGCGTCCACCCACGGCTGCCCGACCGGCTGGCCGGGATACGGCTCAGGATCACGGCGTGACCCTGGCAGCTGCACCGGGCTCTCGTTGATCATGTTGGTGCCCGGGGCAAGCAGGCCCGACCACAGGTGCCCCTGCCCGTCGTAGTGCGCGAACGCCTGCCCCCAGTTGTGGAACCACCCGACCGCTTCAGGGGTGTACGGACGCWGGAAGGCGACCGCGGGCTGCAGGCTGTTCACCAGTTGCGTGACGGGCGGGACGACCTCGTGGGAGGTGTCGATCAGACCGGGTGTCTCCTGCAGCAGCGCCTGCGCCGACACCACCGTGGGACGCAGCTGGGCGAGGCTGGGGCGCAGTTCGGTGAGCACCGGGCTGAGGTTCTTCGCCACCGACGGCAACCGGCTGGTCGCCGGCCTGAGATCCTGGAGCAACGCGATGGTCGGCTCCCCCGCCGTGGGAACCCGGTCCAGGGTGCCCTTCGCGGTCTGCAACGTCGACGGCAGTTCCCTGAGCCCCTCGGAGAGCTGCTGCTGCTGGCCCGCGACCGCGCCGGTCGCGCTGGTCAGGTCGCTCACCACGGAGGCGAGCTCCTGGCGGTGGTCGGCGCCTATCGCCATCATCTGCTGGAGCTGGGTGACCAGCGCGCGGATCGCCGGGCCGTCGCGCCCGACCGCCTCCAGGATCTCCCCGAGCGCCTGCACGCTCGACCCGGCGCTCCTGATCGTCGCGTTGAGGTCCGGCTCCCGGCCGTCCACCGTCTGGTTCAGCTCGGTCAGCAACGAGCTGACCCTGTCCCGGGTCGGCTTGTCCAGGGCGGCGAGCACCTGGTCGACCTCGATCTGCTTGGACTCGCTCTCGATGAGGCCGTGCTCCGGGATCCGCGCGTTCGTGGCCGGTCCCGGGTACAGCGTCAACATGCGTTCACCGATGGCGGAGTTCCATTCCACCCGCGAGGTCGTGCCGTCATGCAGGGGCGCGTATTTCTTGTTCAGGGCGATGGTGACGAGCGCCTTGCCGTTCTTGGTCTCCAGCTCCTTGACCGAACCCGCGCCGAAACCGTTGATCCACACCGGTGAACGGTCGGCGAGCTGTGCCGCCGACGGCATCACCACCGTCACTTCGTAGTTGTCGTCGGCGCGCCAGAGCAGGGCGCCGACGACAACAGCGGCCACCAGCGCCGCGCTGACGACCAGTCGTCGGGATCTCATTCAGTCCATCCCCAGGGGGCCCACCGAGTCGCCGGACAGGAACTGGCGAACGAAGGGCAGGTCGGAGTTGAACGCCTCTTCGGTCTCGCCGTAGTGGATGAGCTTCCCCTTCCACACCACGCCCACGTAGTCGCTCACCTTGCGCGCGGTCCGGATGTCGTGGGTGACCAGTATGTAGGTACCGCCGTGCTCCGCGTGCAGCTTGAGGATCAGGTCGTTCAACAGGCTCGTGCGCACCGGGTCCAGACCCGAGTCCGGCTCGTCGAACATGACGACGCTCGGGTTGAGCACCAGCGCGCGGGCGAAACCCGCGCGCTTCTTCATACCACCGGAGACCTCGCCCGGAGCCTTGTTGACCGCCCGTGTCAGGCCGACTTCCTCAAGCCGCGCCATCACGATCTTGCGAATTTCCGACTCGCTCTTGTCCGTGTGCTTGCGTAACGGGAAGGCGACGTTGTCGTAGATGTTCATCGACCCGAACAGGGCACCGTCCTGGAACAGCACACCGAACCGCTTGCGGATCTCCTGCCGCTCCCGCTCGCTGACGTTCCAGATGTTCTGCCCGAAGACGACGACCTCTCCGTGGTCGGGCTCGAGCAGGCCCACGATGTGCTTCAGCAGCACGCTCTTACCGGTGCCGGAGGGCCCGAGGATCGTGGTGACAGCGTTGTCCACGAAGTTCAGGTTGAGTCCGGTCAGCACGTGGAACGAACCAAACGCCTTCCGCACGTCACGGATCTGCACGCTGTGCGTGAGATCCGACTCGTGACCCGGCGGGTCCGGCTGATACGGCTCACTCACCGACAGCCACGGATCGACGTTCCCACCGACAAGGTCGTCACTCGTGGACATTCACCGCTCCTTTCCTCCAGGAATCCCGGGCGTAAAAGAACCCGGCGCGCGTTGCCGCCAGCCGGTTGGGCCATGCCTGATGAATGCCGGTCCGCTGGGTACCGGCCCGCTGGACACCAGCCAGACGGATGTTGGTCGAGGTGGGCGCCACCCACACGGTCGGACATCTGCCGGGCCCGGCCTAGTACCCGATGGGCGCGCGTGTCAGCGACCCGAAGAACATCTGCTGGAACACCGCCCCGATCACGCTGACGATGACCAGGTTGATCACCATGGACTTCGCCGTGTTCTTGCCGACCCCGACCGGCCCACCGCTGGCCGTGTACCCGTAGTAACAGCCGACAAGGACGATCATGATTCCCATCATCGCGCCCATGAGCAGCGACAGCAGCAGGTCCTGCTGGGTCTGGAAGGCCCAGAAGACGGAGAGATACCCACCCGCGGACACACTGTGGAACACGTGCACGTTCAGCACGTAGTTGACGTAGTACATGATCCCGGTGCCCGCGATGAACATGAACGGCGTGACGACGATGGTTGCGAGCAGCCGGGTGCTGATGAGATACGAGTGCGAGTCGAGGCCCATGACCTCAAGCGCGTCTATCTCCTCGCTGATCCGCATCGAGCCGAGCTCGGCGACCAGCCCGCAGGCGACCTTCGCCGAGAGAATCCACCCCCACATCTCGGGGGCGACCGTGTAGTCACCGGTCGAGGTGAACACCGCCGTGTAACCACCGGCGCCCAGCTGGCCGAGGAGGTAGTGGCCTTCCAGCGAGATCTCCGCGGCCAGCATGGCCATCATGAACCAGATGATCCCGGAACTGGACAGGATGATGATCCCGGCCTGGCGTAACACCTCGGAGCCGTAGTGCCGCACACCCGGCATGCGGCGCACGGAGGTCGCCGCGAACCTGGCGATCTCACCGAGGTCGCTCACCAACGACCGGTCACTGCTGTAGGAACCGAAGCCACCGCCACCGCTGCTCACCGGCTCCGGCGTGGCCTCTTTCCGCTCGTCGGTCACGGTCATCGTCGAACGCCTTTCACCGGTTCGCCAACATGTCGGGGTTCAGGCCCAGCATCGTCGCGTTCACCACGAAGTTGATCACCCATACGGCGGCGAAACACAGCACCACCGCCTCGTTGACTGCCCGTCCGACACCCTCCGACCCACCACGCACGGTGAGCCCTTTCTGCGCGCAGACGATGCCGATGAACAGGCCGGTGAGCGTGGACTTGATCAGAACACCGACCAGCTCGGGGGCGGTCAGGCTCGACAGGAAGCTACCGAAGTAACCACCGGTGGACGTCGTGCCGAGCACGGTCGCGGAGATCATGGCCATGATGATGCCGAGCAGGCTACCGATGATGGTGAAGGCCACCGTCATGATCGTGATGGCGAGCACCCGGGGGAGCACCAGCGTGCGCGTCGCGTCGACCCCGAGCACCTTCAGCGCGTCGAGCTCCTCCCGGATGCGCCGGGCGCCGAGGTCCGCGGTCATGGCCGTGCCCATCACCCCCGCGACGGCCATGCCGGTACAGAACGGCGAGATCTCCCGGAGACTCGCCATCACGAAGTAGGTGCCTATCCGGTTGTGCCCGCCGAGCAGGCTGAGCAGGTCGTACGCGTAGTTCGCGATGAGGAAGGTGAAGCCGCCGACCGCGAGGCTGCACGGCAGCCAGCAGAAGCGCAGCATCGCGTACATCTCGTCACGGGTGCTCCCCCAGTACCCGCGTGGCTGGCGTACCGCCGTGGTCGTCAGCTGCCCGAGTAACTGCCCGCTCTGTCCGACGTCGACGGCTACTCGCTGAAGAAGCGGTGGCAGCCTCGTCATAACGCCCCCGGCGAGGGAGCCGGAACGTGAGCGGTGATGGCTGGGCCCGGTCGCAACCTGGTGCGTCATCTGTCTCCCTGCATCARCTCGGCGCTGTATCACGTTCGCGGACCCACCGTGCCGTCGTCAACGGGGTTCCCGTCGCTTTCGGGCACTCACCGGAGTACGGAACCTCGCCGTACCAGATTCACCAGACGGATTGGATCTTTATTGGACCATGAACCTATTCCAGCGGGAAGCACGGTCGCGACATCCCCGGGGAGGAATTGACCTACCCGTTGGGGTGGGACAGGGGGGAGATCCACCCTACCAGGCAGGCCCGGCCCTACCGTCCCTGGATGCACCATGACACTGGATGCCCTGGCATCACCCTGACGACGCCCCCGCTATGACACACCTGTCCCGACAGCGCCGGGTGAACAGCGCGGGGACAGGTGCTGGGGCAGCTGGCGGGGCAGGTGGGCAGCGCCAAAAAATCACATCGCACAATAAATAACCATCAACAAATACACAACAATCACTATTGTTGACAAAACTACTGGATTTGTCGACGGACCGGAAGAGGGCGCCTGGATAACAGCCGGAACGCCGACTCCCAGGCGAGCGGGGAAGAACCGGCCTGTAAACACGACGGCTGGAGAACGGGAAGCGGCTCGGTACCCGCGCGGCACACCGGCGCAGGTGATTCGACGCCCGTCGGTCCCACCGCCGCTGTGTGCTGGTGCCCCGGCTCCGCGCGCACCGCCGGTAGTCACCCCATAGAAGGGCGGAACTTCTCCACGAGAGAGATTCCACTGACGCGCGGAGCGGACTACTTTCAGGATTCGCTGTCCCTGGACGGACGGCGGACTCCGGCGGAGGACGCCGCGCCGTCGGCATGACACCGGCTGAACAGATCGATGCCTACGAAAGCACGGTCACCAGCCAGGCAGGCAGGAGGGTTCATCGGTCATGGCGCTTCGACTGACCGCGCGCAAGACCGCCGACAACGGGAAGGCCGAAGGCCACGACCAGGACGCGGAGGATGACACCAGCATCCGACAGGAGCAGGACCAGGAGCGGGACCAGGCACAGGAGCAGGAGCAGCCCGGTGACCGCCCCGGGGCCGACGGGAAGCCGGCACGGCCCGCCGGCCCCACCGGCGGCGCCCGGCGCTCCCGGCGTGCCCAGCGCTCCCGCCGTGGCGACGCGGCACCCCGCTATCCCCGGGCGCGCCAGGTCACGGGATTCGTACTCGCGGGCCTGCTCGTCATCGCCGTGGCCGCGTCTGCCTGGCAGGGCCTGCGCTGGTGGGCGGAGGAGAGATCCGGCGACAACGCGAAGGCCACGTTCACGGCCGACCGCGATGCCGCGATAACCGCCGGGCAGGACAGCATGGTCATATTCAACACAGTGGACTACCGCCAGCCGGCGGAGGGCCTGGAGCGCTGGGCCAACGCCTCGACGGGAGCCCTTCAGGACAAGGTCCGGCAGGAAAACGCACAGATCACCAAAACGATCACCGACACCAGGACCGTCAGCACCGCGCGGCTCATCCAGGGCGGCCTCGTCGCGTTCGACCGTGACGCCGGCACCGCCAAGGTGATCGCGGTCATCGAGATCCGCTCGGTCCCCGAAGGACAGCCGGCCACCACCGAACGCACCCGCCTGACCGGCGACGTGACACGGACAGYCGCCGGCTGGAAGCTCAGCTCCATCCAGACGGTCCCGGCGGGGACATGACATCACCCGGTACGTCATCCGGTCACTTCACAGTTGTAAGGACGCCCCTGTGACATCCGCTCACCGTTCCCGGACCGACAGGGCCACCATGCATCCGTCCGCACCGGGGCGGCGGCGACCGTCTCACCGGCAACGGCGCGACAGCGACAGCGATGTCGACCTCACGGCCGACCCCAGCGTCGACACCACTGTTGATCACGAAGCCAGGGACGGCGCGTCGAACGCCTTGACCGCGCCCGAGGCGCCCGACGCTTCCAAGGTGCCTGAAGCGCCCGCCGCGCCCAGGACGCCCGACTTACCCGACGCTTCCGGCGCCTCCAAGGTGCCTGAGGTGCCCGAGGCTTCCGCCGACGGGGGGGAACGCGACGGGTCCGCCCTGGACGCGGCGACCGGAAAACCGGCGGATGACAGCCCCGCGGCCGCCACCGGTGAACCGCGCGTGGGGCCGCGCACCCCCGGCGGTGGCGCGCGGAGGCGATCCACCGTGCCCGCCGTTCCCGCACTCGCCCGCGTCCAGGTTCTCGTAGCTCTCGTGGCGGGTCTGGCGGCCGCGGTCACAGCGGCCATCGCGCTGGGTGTGCACGCGGACAAGGCTGGCCGTCATCCCCTGTCGACCAATGACGCCTTCGTCGACTCCGCCGCCACGACAGCCCTGATGCAGGACATCGGCAAGACCGTGGAGACGGTCTTCACGGTCAACCCGAACAGTGTCGCCGCCACCGAGCAGGCCGCCAAGGACTCCCTGACCGGAAGCGCGACCGACCAGTACGAACAGCTCTATCGACCGCTGCTGCAGCAGGCCCCGGCGCGAGGGGTCAGCGTCACCACGACCGTCCACGCCGTTGGCGTGACAGCGCTCAACGGCAACCGCGCCGACGTGCTGGTACTGGCCGACCAGGCCGCGCAGAGCTCCTCGGCGCAGCAGTCCAACTCCTCCGGCCCGGCACACCTCGGACTGGTCCTGGAGAACCAGGACGGCCGCTGGAAGATCTCGAACATCGAAATTCTGTAACCGGCCGGCGGGCGCGCGGCCACCGCATCCCCCGCGCGCCCGCAACACCGAAGCAACCCCACCCCACCCGGTGAGCTCTGGCATCCCTGTACGGTCATACCCTGTCATCAGCCTGCCCGCTGGCTGCCCGATGCCGCGGGCAGAGCCCTCGACCGGCCCTGCTGGAGCGCGGTCGCGCATACCGAGGCCAGCGTGCGCTTCTACGCGCCCCGACCGTCCCGCCCCGCGGCCGAGCCACACCGACGGTGAAAATACCGCCGACAGCGTGGCGGGGACGGCGGGCGGAACCGCCCCCGTCCGGCGGGAGATCCGCGCCTACGCTGTCCTCGACGGTGTCGGCGAACAACTCGCCGCCTTCACCGAAGGGGAGCACGCCACACCTGGCCCATGACAACGCACACCGTGGGGACGTCGCGGCAGTCCCGGAAAGCAGCGGGCTCACARCTGGCTCTACGGGTGTTCTCCGGAGCCAAGAACGATCTTGAAACCGAACCGGCCTCTCGGTGTTGACCGACTGTGTCAGATGACTACGACCACAGGGCGGATGCGACCTCCGTGGCGGTGGGGTCTTGCGTCGCGTCTGGCGAACATCGTGGTGGACGACTTCGCGATGCGCCGCGCCGGGTGTAYGGCACGACGCTTGTCGATGTCGCTACCGGCCAGCCGGTCGCCCTGAGCGGCCTGAGTGGCCTGAGTTCGCCAGGGGCGCTGCCGGTGATCGCCTGTGCGTACCGCGCTCCGGGAGCAATGGGCGCCTCGGCAGGACGCGGCGCTGGAGCGTCCTATTATTGAACCGTGGCAAAAAACGCCGTCGACGGCGTCAGGGGCGAGGGGCAGGCGGCGACCACGTCGAAGGCTGCGAGCGCGTCGAAGTCCTCGCGCACCCGCGGCCGGCTGTTGGACGCGGCCGCGGAGGTGCTCAGCCGCAAGGGCTTCAGCGGGACCCGGCTGTCGGACATCGCCGCACAGGCCCGTGTGCAGGCACCGGCGATCTACTACTACTACCCGTCGCGTGAGGACCTCATCGAGGAGGTCATGTTCGTCGGCGCGGCGGCGATGCGGACACATCTCGAGGAGGCTCTCGCCGCGCTGCCGTCCGACGCCACCCCGTCCGAGCGGATCGCCGCCGCCGTGGCCGCGCACCTGCGTCACGAGCTGGAGATCTCGGCCTACTCGCACGCGATCATCCGTAACGCCAACCAGCTGCCCGAGGCCATCAGCCGGCGGGCGCTCGCGGAGGTGTCCGCCTACAACGACATCTGGCGTGAGCTCGTGGCCGCCCTGCAGGCCAGCGGCCAGCTACGCCCCGACGTCGATCCCCCGCTGGCCCGCATGCTCGTGCTCGGCGCCCTCAACTGGGCCGCCGAGTGGTGGCACCCGGACCGCGGGCCGCTCGAAACGCTGATCACCACGGCGCAGTCGATGGTGCTGCACGCGCTGCGCCCCTGACCCACGGTCCCCTCGACCATGGCCTGCCGGTAGCCGGCCGCTCAGGCCGGGGTGTCACGGTACGCTCCGCAACACCCAGCCTCGGCGACCTGCTATAGGGCCCCAACTGAGCCGGACGTCAAAGACCCGGTCCGTTCACGCGGACGCCGGTGTCGCCGCGGGGCGCCCGGCCGCGAACGTCAGGGCGTCCGCCCAGGAGGTACGCCGGCTGATCTGTATCCGATACTTCATGATCTCTCGCGCCCCGTTGACGGCGAGCGCGCCGGTGACCCGGTCGCCCTGCCGGTAGAGGGCGACAAAGCGGTGCTCGTCGACGCTGCCCCACACCACCTGGACCTCGTYGGCCTGTGGCACGCCGACGAACTGGATCCGGTGGTCGTACCAGTCCGACCAGAAGTACGGCACGCTCTCGTGCGGCTTGGCGTCGTCGGGGTTCAGCGCGTTCGTGGCGGCGAGCGTGCCCTGTTCCGCGGCGTTGGTCCAGTGCTCGACCCGCATGTGCCCGGGGAACAGCGGGTTGGGCCAGCGCGCGACGTCACCGGCCGCGTAGACGCCGGGGGCACCGGTCCACAGTGTCTCGTCGCAGAGCACACCGTTGTCGATGGTCAGGCCCGAGCCGGCCAGCCAGTCGGTCTGCGGGCTCGCCCCGATCCCCGCCACGACCAGGTCGGCTGGCAGCACCGTGCCGTCGACGAGCCGCACGGCCTCGACCCTGCCGTTCCCAAGGAGGGTGTCRACCGCGACGCCGCAGCGCAGGTCGGTGCCGTGCGCCTGGTGCAGCGCCGAGCAGGCGGCCCCCATCCGCGTGCCGACCGCCCGGACGAGGGGGGTGGGCAGCACCTCGACGATGGTCACCGGCAGCCCGCGCCGGCGCGCGCCGGAGGCGACCTCGGACCCGATGAACCCGGCACCGACGACCACGGTCCGCGCGCCCGCGTCGAGCGCGGCCCGCACCGCCAGCGCGTCGTCGAGCGTCCGTAACGTGTGCACGCCGGCGAGCTGCTCACCCCCCGGCAGCTGGCGGGCCCGCGCGCCGGTGGCGATGACGAGCGCGTCGTAGCCGATCGGACGCTCCCCCACCAGGACGGTCCGCGCCTCGGTGTCCAGCGCGCTCGCGGGCAGGCCGAGCACCAGCTCGACACCGAGCTGTTCGCGCAGGTAGGACTCGTCGCGGAACTGCACGACGGGTGGCTCCCCCGACTCCAGATACGCCTTGGACAGCGGCGGCCGGTCGTAGGGCAGATGCTCCTCCGCGCCGACCAGCGTGATCGGCCCGTCGTGGCCGTGGCGGCGCGCGGCCTCGACAGCGCGCAGCCCGGCGAGGGACGCGCCCACCACGACAAGACGCGGGCGGGAAGACGTCATGGCCCGATCACCTTTCTGTTCCGAGCTGGTCGCTTCAGGCTGTCTGAAGTCAGGCCATCATTGAATGCGGAATAAACTGCCGCGTCCGCCATGATCATCGAAGTGCAACGCGCACCTCACCGAGAAAATACGTACATACCACCATGCGAATGGCCCATACCATGGTCATCAAAAAATGGCCACGGCACGAATCGTGGCATCGACACCTCCGGACCGCCGGCTACCGAGGGATTTCATGGCGTACGCTACAACATTTCGGCCGAACAGGCCTGCGAAACCAACCAGCCGCAGCCCGGACCGTCTGGGCTGCCACCTCGTCCCCGGCCACTACAAGATCTCCCTGATCGCTGCAGGTATCGACCGTTGTCGTCATCACGGGGTGACTCCGGCTGCCCGCAGGTACCGTTCACGCAGCACCCACTTCACGAGCTTGCCGGTTTCAGTACGCGGTAACTCGTCCACGAAATCCATCCCCCGCGGAGCCTTGTATCGGGCGATCCGTTCCCGGACATAAGTGTGCAGTTCCTCGGCGAGCTCCGCACTGGGCGCCACGCCCGGYGGTAGCCGTACCACCGCGTGCACCGACTCACCCATCTCCGGGTCGGGAACACCGATCACCGCGACATCATGCACCTTCGGGTGCAGGGCGAGACAGTCCTCGATCTCCTGGGGATAGATGTTGACCCCACCGGAGATGATGGTGAACGCCCTGCGGTCGGTCAGGAACAGGCAGCCGTCGTCGTCGAGATAACCGATGTCGCCCGTGGTCGTCCAGTTCGGGTGGTCAACGTGCTGTGCGCTCAAGGTCTTCGCGGGATCCTTGTGGTATTGGAACGGCAGCGTCTCACGTTCGAAATAGACCACTCCGATTTTCCCGGCCGACAGCTCACGGCCGTCGTCGTCGCAGATCCGCGCGACGCCGAGCCCGGCCTGCCCCACCGATCCCGGCTTGCGCAGCCACTGCTCGCTGTCGATGAAGGTGATCCCGTTGCCCTCGGTCGAGCTGTAGTACTCGTACAGGATCGACCCCCACCAGTTGATCATTTTCTGCTTCACCTCCACCGGGCAGGGCGCGGCGGCATGGATGGCAACCCGCAGGCTCGAGACGTCGTGGCGCAGACCTACCTCCTCCGGGAGCTTGAGCATCCGCACGAACATCGTCGGCACCCACTGGCTGTGCGTGATCCGCGCCGATTCAATGGTGCGCAGCGCCTGCTCGGCGTCGAACCTCGGCATCACGTGCACCGTGCCACCGATGGCGTGCACGACGCCGCCGAAGCGCAGTGGCGCGGCGTGGTACAGCGGCGCGGGCGAAAGGTACACGGTGTTCTCGTCAAACCCGTACATCCTGCTGAAGATCGCGGTGTAGGGGTCAMCAGGCTCGTGCACCTGCCGGTCCGGCAGGGGTGGCTTGACACCCTTGGGGCGCCCGGTGGTGCCGGAGGAGTAGAGCATGTCCGCGCCGCGCGGCCGCTCGGGCAAGGGGTCGTCGCTTACCCCGGCCAGCGCCGAGACGTAGTCACCAAAACCGGTGACCCTGCCGCCGAAGGCGAGCTTCACGATCAGCTCGGGTGCCCGCTGCGCGACCGCCTCGGCCAGTTCGTGCTTGCCCGCCGAAACGATGAGTGCCCTGGCGTCGCAGTCGTTGACGATGTAGGCGGCCTCTTCCGGCGAGAGGTGGTGATTGACCGCTGTGATGTAGGGCCCTGAACGCAGCGCCGCCCAGTAGGCCTCGAAGCACTCCGGGGCGTTCTCGGCGAGTACGGCCACCGTCTCGCCGCGGCGCAGGCCAGCGTCGTACAGGTAGCGCGCGAGGCGGGCGGAATGGCTCTCCCACTCGCGGTACGTGAGCGTACGTTCCGTGCCGACCATTACCACCGCCGGCTTGTCGGGTTTTCCGGCTGCGTGCGTTCCTGGATACATGAGCGCTCCGGCTGTGGAGGGATTGTCAGGACAGGACGGGCCGCGCGTACCCGGCACACCTGGTTCTCATCGGACGGCTGAGCTGGGACAAGGGCATCCGCATCCCCTCCAGCGGCACCAGCGCCGACCGGGAGTATTCGGTGTTCACGTTGTTGGGAGCAGTCAGGCCGGGCAACGCACCGGGAACGAATCCGGCCTTTCCGCGCATCGGGTCGCATCTCTCGCCGGGAGACTGTTGCTCTCTCCAACGAGGGAGTATTCACTGCGTCGCCGACCCGGACAACAGCAGGATCCGGACGGAATTCTCGGGAGCGGTTCGACCGGACAACACGAAGGGTCCCGTCTTTTATTCGCCAGGTCACATCTCCCGTTCGGGGGACATTTACTCCCTCCAACGAGGTAACATCCGCCGCACCGACACCGGCGGCCCGGACAGCAGGTTATGGATATGGACAGAATATGGCGGGACCGGACCTTGGTTTTGTGCTCGGCCTATGCCCCGCCGAGCGTCCAGCGCCGGACGCCTGCGTCAGTCGAGGAGGCTCATCGTGCCCACCAAGGACATCGGGTGTCAGGGGAGGAACCGCAGACCAACGATCGACGGCCGCGTACACCAGCGGTCGATTTCCGATCAGACGCTGAGCGAGGTGCTCACGATCATCGGCAGARCCCAGGAGCTGCTCCGTTCCCAGCGCCTGTCCGACGCCGCCGAGATCGACGATTTACCCACCGCCAGCATCGCCCTGGACGCCATCTGGCGCGGTGTACGCACGGCCGCGGCCGGTGACCGCGCCATAGCCGACCGTCTGGCCGGCGCCGACGACCTGCTATCACTGGCCATCCAGCTGAAGAACGTCTACGACGACGTGCGTGAGGAACGCGCCCAGTACCACTCAGGCATGCTGCGCAACGCACAGAATGCCCTCAGCCGATTACGCCAGACGGCGTCGGTGCCCGAACTCATCGAGTCCGCCCCGAGCATCGTGTGCACGATGGGCTTCGACCGGGCGATCCTGTCCCGCATCCACCATTCACTGTGGATGGCGGAAGCGCTGCACGTCGAGGGGGACGGTCAGTGGGCACAGGTGATCCTGCAGGCCGGACGGGACAACCCGCAGAAGCTCGTGCCCAACCTGTTCGAAACTGAGATTGTACGGCGGAAACGACCGCTGACCGTCACCAACGTCCAGCGGGAGTCACGCGTACACCGGCCGATCGCCGAGGTCTCCCAGTGCCGGAGCTACGTCGCGGTGCCGATCATGTCCTCCGACCAGATGATCGGCTTCCTGCACGCCGACCGCTACTTCCACCGCGGCGGATTCACCGACTTCGACCAGGACGTCCTGACGTTCTTCGCCGAAGGCTTCGGCTATACCCTGGAACGCGCGATCCTCCTCGAACGGCTGACCCAGATGCGCACCGAGATGCTGCGCTACGCCGCGGGGCTGACCGCGTTGATCAACGACGATTTCGAGGAGCAGAGCGGGCTCGKCACACACGGTAAGGAGCACCGGCCCGCCCGCCCCGAACGACCGCCGGACGACGACCGCCGGACGACGGGCTCCCCCCTGACCAGGCGGGAGATCGACGTACTCAGGCTGATGGCCGCCGGTGACACGAACCACCAGATCGCCAGCAAACTGGTGATCACCGAGGGAACCGTAAAGTCCCACGTCAAACACATCCTGCGTAAACTGCTTGCGGCCAATCGTGCCGAAGCCGTGTCGATCTGGCTGAACGGCCAGCGGTAGCCACCGCGTTCTCGTAACGCCACCCGAACAGATCGGACACGGACGCACCCCCGATTTCTGCCCGACCGGCTCCGGCCATGCMCACATCCAGGGATTCCCGGCCGACAGTTCCCGCCGGGATCCGCGCTCTTTTCCGTCCCGTGAGGAGTTCTTACTTTGACCCAGACACCGCCACGTACGCAGGATCACATGTGGCACGATCTAGGAATACCGGAGGAGACGATCGCCCTCCGGAAACAGATACGTCAGGCCGTGGTCGAACGGGTCGCGCCCCACGCCCGCGACATCGGACAGCGTGAGGAAAGCGCGGAGAGCTTCCCGTGGAAGGCGTTTCGCGGACTCGCCGAGGCGGGCGCCTTCGCGGTCCCGTTCGGACCGGATTTCGGCCTGGGCCTGGAGTTCCCGCTGCTGGGCACATGCACCACGACCGAGGAGATCGCCTACCACAGCAGCAGCATGGCCGGCGTGTACGACGGGCAGTGCATCCTGGTACCCAAGGCGCTGTCCTTCGCCAGCGACGAACTGCGGGCCCGGCTGATCCCCGGTCTGGTTTCCGGTGAGCTGGTGTTCTCCTTCGCCACCACCGAGCCCGATGCCAGCAGCGACCTTTCCGCGGGCGCCCTRCGGACCACGGCGGAGGAGACCGCGGAAGGATTCGTCATCAACGGGCGCAAACGCTGGATCACCAACAGCCCGGTCGCGGACTGGGTGACCGTGCTCTGCCGCTCCGGCTCCGCCATGACCATGTTCGCCGTCGACCTGAAGAACAGCCCCGGCGTCCGCATCGGCAAACCGGACCTGAAGATGGGCCACCGCGGCCAGTTGACGGCGGACATCGCGTTCGACAACGTACTCGTGCCCAGGGACAACGTGCTGGGCGGAGTTGGCAGAGGCCTGTCGGTGGCGCTGGCGACACTCACCTACGGACGGATCGGCATCGCCGCCGCCGGTGTCGGTGTGGCGCAGGCCGCGCTGGATCTGGCGGTGGACCGGACGYGCAGCCGTCACCTGTTCGGCAAACCGCTCGGCGCCATGCAGCACTGGCAGTACCGGCTCGCGCAGCGGGCCACCGAGCTGGACTGCGCACGGACGCTGTACCAGAAGGCCGCGCTGCGGGTGGACCGCGGCGAACGGGTACCGGAACCCGAGGCGGCGATGGCCAAGGCATACGCCACCAGGCTTGCCGGTGACATGGCTCGCGACGCCATTCAGGTCTTCGGCGGCTACGGCTTCGCTCGTGAGATATCCGAGACCGGTGAAACCTTCCGGCTGGAGGAGCTCTACCGAGACGCCAAGGTCCTGGAAATCTTCGAGGGCGCCAACGAGGTACTGCTCTGGGTGGTCGCTCGCCAGCTCATCGGCAGGGACGTGACCGGATGAGCGACACACTCATGACATAGCGGACGTGGACCTGGCTACGGTGTCAGAAGGATCCGCTGGGCCGCGACCCGCACACCACGATGCCCGACCAGGGGCACCGTGGTGTGCGGGGAACGACGAGGCCAGGAGCCACCTGGGCACGGCGAACCGGACAGCTGGCTCCGAACACCCTCCCAACGGAAATCAGTCGTCAGTCGACGAGTTTCAGTGCCTCGGTCGGACAGGAGTCCACCGCGGCCTGGATCTCCTCACGGCGGGCGGGGTCGATTTCCTCGATCAGTATACGAAGGCTGCCGTCGCTCTGGACCTCGAACACGTCCTCGGCTATCGACTCACACATACCCAGGCCGGTGCACCTGCTGTGGTCGACCACAATACGCATGTCAGTCATCTCTCCGGTGTGAACTCGAACTTCATCCGCTTGATGCCGCGCATGAAGTTGGTGCCAAGATATTCCGGCTCGCTGGCGGTGAACTCGGGTATGCGGGTCAGGAGTTCGCGGAACAGCGCGCGCAGCATCGACTTCGCGAGCTGGTTCCCCAGGCAGAAATGTATGCCRCCGCCACCGAAACCTACATGCGGGTTGGGGTTGCGGCTCAGGTCGAAGCGGTCGGGATCCTCGAACACGTCGGTGTCCCAGTTGCCCGACGGGTAGAACAGYACGACCTTGTCGCCGGGGATGATCCGTTGGCCGCCGAGTTCGGTCTCCCGGACCGCGGTACGACGGAAGGTCATCACCGGTGAGGCGTACCGGACGAACTCCTCCGTGGCCCGGCCGATCCGGCCGTCGAAGTCCGCCAACAGCCAGTCCCGCTGATCGGGGAACCTGGTGAAGGCGAGCGCCGTGTGGCTGGAGGTGTGCTTGGTGGTGTCGGTGCCGGCCACCGCCATCAGCACGAAGAAGGAGCCGATCTCGAAGGCGTCCAGGGACTGCCCATCGACCTCGGCCCGCACGAGCGCGGTCATCAGGTCCTCGCCCGGATTCCGCTGGCGGTCGGCGATCAGCTGCTCGGCGACGTCGTGCAGGGTGGTGCACGCTTCGACCTGTACCTCGTCGGCCGAACGGTCGCCGAGGATCTCCGGATCGGCCCAGGCCACCACGTCCGCCGCGGCTTTGGCCACGGTGGGACGCAGCTCGGCGGGAACGCCGAAGATATCCCCGAACATGCGGACGGGAAGTTTCTCCGCGCATTCGGCGACGAAGTCGATGCTGCCCTTGTCCGCGATGGAGTCGACGATCTCGGCCGCCGCAATTCGAATCTTGTCGTCGATACGCCTGATCTGTTTCGGGGTGAACGCCGCGCTCACCAGCCTGCGCAGCTTGTCGTGCCTGGGCGGGTCCATCGCGAGAAACGACTGGGACATCTCCAGGAAGATCTCCGGCAGGAGATCGAACAGCACACCCTGACCAGAGATGAAGGTCTCGTGGTCCTTGCTCACCCGCACGATGTCGGCGTGCTTGACGACAGCCCAGTAGCCGGGGTCGTCCGGGTCGGGAGTCACCGCGTCCTCCACCGGACGCTGCCAGGACACCGGGCGCTGTTCGCGTAGTAACGCGAAGGTCTTCTCCCGCTGTTCGGAGGTCTGCTCCCAGAAGGATTTCGACGAGACGTCGATCTCGTCGAAATCAGGTTTGTGATCCGCAGTGGCCGGGATCATCTCGACGGTCATCGGATCCTCCAAAAGAATTGCAGTGGCTTGGCGGTGGCCTTTCCCGGCCCGGCGACGCCGGGCCTTCCGGGCGCCTTTGAGCCGCCCGTAACCGGGGGATCTGTCAGTCGACGTGACTGAGCAGGACGTCGTACGGCCTGCGGTCGCGGCGGCCGGAGAGATCGAGGTGGACGTTCTTGGTCTCGGTGTATTCGTCGAGCGCGTCCGGGCCGAGCTCCCGGCCAAGGCCGCTCTGCTTGTAGCCGCCGAAGGGCACCTGGCAGTTGATCTGGTGGGCGTCATTGATCCAGACGGAACCGGCCTCGATCTCGTTGGCGATGGCCAGCGCGCGGTCGTTGTCCCCGCTCCACAGCGAGGAGGCGAGCCCGTAGCTGGTGTCGTTGGCGATCGCGACCGCCTCCTCGTCGGCGCGGTAGGTGATCACTGACAGCACCGGACCGAAGATCTCCTCACGCGCGATGCGCATGTCGTTGCGGACCCCGGTGAAGATGGTCGGCTCGATCCAGTGCCCGCGCTCGAATCGTTCACCCGCGGGGACGCCGCCGCCGTGGGCCAGGGTCGCGCCCTGCTCGACCCCGGAGGCGATGTACTCGAGGATCCGGCTGT
Source organism: Protofrankia sp. BMG5.30 (assembly GCF_001983005.1). Lineage (NCBI taxonomy): Bacteria > Bacillati > Actinomycetota > Actinomycetes > Frankiales > Frankiaceae > Protofrankia > Protofrankia sp. BMG5.30. Next base: position 115,159 of record NZ_MOME01000015.1, read on the forward strand.
GCTGCCTGGCGGAGATGACCGGCCCGAGATCGGTCTCCCAGTCCCGGGTGTCGCCCAGCACGATGGTCTTCGCGCGTTCGACGAGCCGCTCGACGAACTCGTCGTGCAACGACTCCGGCAGCAGCAGCCGGGTACCGGACTCGCAGACCTGGCCCGAGTAGAGGAAACAGCCGTAGAGCACGCCGTCGACGGCGATCTCAAGGTCGGCGTCGTCGAGCACGATGGACGGTGACTTCCCACCGAGTTCCAGAGTGACCTTCTTGACCGTGCCCGCCGCGAGCCGCATGATCTCGCGGCCGACCTCGGTGGAGCCGGTGAAGGCGATCTTACCGACGTCCGGATGGGATGCCAGCCGCGCCCCCGCCTCGGGGCCGGGCCCCGGCACCACGTTCAGCACACCCGGCGGCAGGCCGCACTCCTCGGCGATCCGGGCGAACTCCAACGTGGACAACGGGGTCTTCTCGTCCGGCTTGACCACGACGCTGTTGCCCGCGGCCAGCGCGGGGGCGATCTTCCACAGCGCCAGCAGCAACGGGAAGTTCCACGGCGCGATCGCGCCGACCACCCCGATGGGTTCCTTGCGCACCGTGCTCTGCGCGAGCGTCGGGAAGGTCGCCCGCGGGGCCGGCCGCTCGAAGGCGTATCGCTCGGCCAGGTCGGCGAAGTACTCCAGGTGCGGCGCGACGTAGCCGATGTGGAAGCCGGTGGCCTGCCGGATCGTGGCACCGTTGGCCATGATCTCCAGCTCGACCAGTTCGTCGAGGCGGTCACCGACCTTCGCCGCGACGGCCCGCAGCAGGCGGGCCCGCTCGGCCGGGGCCGCCTGCGACCACGAGCCCTCCCGGAAGGCGGCACGGGCGGCCTCGACCGCCCGGTCGATGTGTGCCGCGCCGCCGCTGGCCGCGGTCGCGACAAGCTCGTCGTTCTGCGGGTCGCGGATCTCCAGCAGGTCGGCGGACTCGACCCACTCCCCACCGATCAGCATGGGAAAGTTACGCACCGCGGTCGTGGTCATCGTGTGCTCAGCTCCTCGGATCCAGAACGATCTCGGCGGTCCCGTCGGCTTTGTCATCGCAGGCTCCCGCCTTTCCGCGCTCAGGAGATCGCCGCGTCCTTGTCCTTGACAAGATCGCGGTAGACGGGGAAAAGCGGCTTGGTGAGCGGCACCAACTTGAGGATCTTGCTGACCGGCCCCTTGGCCCTGACCTGTCCCTTGGCCAGGCCGACGGCCAGGTTGTACTCCCCGCGCCAGAACTGGTTCGCGATGTCGGCCCGCATGACCAGCGTGATGTCCGGCGTCAGGTCGGTCTCGCCGGGCTCGGCGCGTACCGGGTCCTGGAAGGCGACAGTCAGCACACAGTCCGGATCCGAGTACTCGACCCGCAGGACGATGTTCGCCGCCTTGATCCTGTCGCCGACCTCGGGATGGTCGCCGGCCAGCCGGAACATCTCGCCGATGTACTTGTCCACTTCGGCGGCGTCGGCGAAGAAAGCCATGATCTCTTCTCCTGTCGGATGCGGGGAAGGACGCCTGGAATCAGCGGCCCGTATCGTGTACCAGTGCACAGAAGCTATTGCGGCCCGGCGTGCGTCTCATCGCTCGTGCGGGGTGTTTCGATCCCTCGATAGGAATACTTCGCCCGGTACCGCGCCACGGCCGGCTGTTACTTTCGTTACGCGGCGGAGGAAAGGAACGGCAATGGCGACTTCACCCCGGCACCGCGACACCCCGRCCGCGCGGTCACGGCCGCGTCCCGACCGCGCCAGCGGGAGCCACCGGCAGGCGACGACGGAAAACACCGTGACGGGCAGCACCGCGACGAACAGCCCCGTGACACCGACGGGTGGGGACACCGCGAGACGTGCCACAGCCGGTCGGTCCGGTGGCTTCCCGGCACTGCTCGGCGTGGCTGTCGTGTGCTGGCTGGTGGTGGGATTCACCACGCTGTGGGCCGGGATGGACGCGTTGGCCAGCGACCCCGACCAGCGCGCCGCGCGGGACCTGAGCGACCAGCTCGGCGAGGGCACGGTTCGCACAGCCGAGCAGGTGCGGCCGCAGGACCTGCTCGCGCTGGGGGTGGGCATCGCCGTCCTGGCCGCGCTCGTGGCGCTGCTGCTGCGCATACGGTGGGCCCAGCAGGTGCTGCAGGTGCTGGCCGTCGTGGCGGTTGTCGTACTGGCCACCGGCGCTCACTGGGAGGCCGTGCTGGTCTTCTTCGCGTTCGTGGTCGGCGCGATCATGCTACTCGCCGAATCGACACGAAATCACCTGCGGAAGCGCTAGCGGTGGGGCCGTCACCCACCCGGCGACCCCACCGCAAACCCCTCCCTGCCGCCGCGTCGTTCCGCTGCCGTACCGTTCCGGCGGGACACGCCTTCCGTAAATCACGTTCCCGCCCGGCACGGCCGCTCCCGCCCGGCCGCGGGCGTTTCCCGACCCCGCTCGGCGCGGGCGTCCCCGCTCGACCGGCCTGCGTTTTCCCGATATCTCCGAAAAGCGTTTCCCGGATCGGGTACGGGATACCCGCCCGCGGCCGTGCGGGGATTCTCAGAACAGCAGGAGGAGATTCGTCAGCGCCAGGAGCACCCCGACCACCTGGCAGGCGACCGCGCCGCGGCGGGCCACCCGCACCCGGCGTTCCCGGTTGTCGTCGAACGGCCGGACGGGGACGAGAACTTCGGCGTTGTGACGACCCCACCACCCGACCGCGAACACGATCAGGCCGAGGCCGACCTGGACGATGACGGAGATCACCATCGTGGGCCCGTGGCCGGGCCCCGCTCCCGCCGCCGGTTCATCAGCCGCCTGCCGGTGGCGCGGAGGACTGCGTGGCCGGAACAGAGGCGCTGGTGGCGTTGTCGGTCTGTGGCGGCGAGTCCGGATCCGCGGGGCGGTAGCCGTCGGCGTATCTGACATGGGCCTTCCGGATCGCGCCGGCCATCCAGTCCCGCCAGATGGTGAGCTGGCGCTCCATCTGCAGCTGCTGGCGCAGGTCGTCCTTGATCTGGTCGAACACGGCCGGGGCCGGTGGCAGGATCTGGATCACCTTGCCGACGTTCCAGCCGTACTGGGTCTGGACCGGGCCGAACACGCCACCGACCGGGGCGGCGAACGCCACCRGGGCGTACGCGGCGTCGAGCTGGCTCGCGCCGACGGCGCCGAGCGCACCCCCGTTGTCCTTGGTGCTCCCGTCCAGGCTGCGCTGCTGCGCGAGCTGCTCGAACGGCGTGCCGGCGGCGGCGTCCCGCACGATCTGGTCGGCCTCGGCCTGCGACGACACGACGATGTTGCGCAGGTCGCGGCGTTCCGGGGTGGCGAGCTCGTCCTTGTGCTGGTCGAACTGGGTGCGCAGCTCGCTGTCGGAGATCTCGGGAGTACCGGCGATGCGCTCGAAGAGCTGGTTGATGGCAAGCTGGCGCTTCATCTCCGTGAGCACCGCCTGCTCGTTGGTGCCGACGGTGCCGAGCGCCTGGATGAACTGGTCCCTGGCGCCGCTGCCGTCGCCGTACTGCTGCTCGATGAACCGGCTCAGGGCGTCCTGCGCCGCCTTGTCCGCGATCACGATCTTCGCGTCGGTGGCGGCGTGGTCGAGGATGATGCCGACCGCGTAGGACTTGGCGACATCGCGGCGGAAGGTGTCGAGCTTGGCGGGGTCGTCGGCCGGCGCCTGGATCCCGTAGAGGGCACGCAGCGTCTCGGCCCGACGGTCGAGCTCGTCGACGCTGACGTCCTGGCCGGCGACCCGGAAGGCGACACCGTCGGGCAGCGCGCCGGCCGCGTGCCACAGGTAGCCGCCCACCCCACCGCCGAGCAGCACGACCAGGACGGCCGCCAGCACGATGCGCCCCCGTAACGAGCGGGGCGGACGGATCTGGCGGACCCGCCCGATGACGCGGCGCGGGCGTGAGCGCTCATCGGTGTCCGCGCCGGTGTCCGAACCGTCGTCCGCGGCGGGCTCGTCGGCGTTCTTCCCGCCGGCTGGCTCGTCGGCGTCCCTGTCCCCGCCGCCCTTCGCGCGGGGCTTCTCCCCGGCGGGCTCGTCCTCGTCGGATTCGCCCTCCGGACGAGCGTCCCCGGCGGGCCTGTCCTCGCCGGGCCCGTCCGCCGCGCGTTTGTCGCTGACGGGCTCACTTTCCGTAAGGTCGTTCCCGGCGGGTTCGTCCCTGGCGGGCTCGGCCGTCGCAAGCTTGCCCTTGGCCGGTTCGCCCCCGGCGGATTCACTCTCCGTACTGTCGTCCTCCGTACTGTCGTCCCCCGCGGGCTTGTCCTCAGCCCGCTTGTCCTCGGCCTGCCTGTCCCTGACCGGCTCGCCCGCGACAAGCTTGTCCACCGCCGGCTTGTCCACTGCCGGCTTGGTCACCGCGGGCTTGGCCTCGGCCGACCTGTCCTTGGCAGGTTCGTCCCCGACGGGTTCACCCTCCGTATTGTCGCCCCCGACAGATCCGCCCTTGCCGGGCTTGCTCTCGGCGGATCCGTTGCTGGCCGGTGCGTCTGTGGCGAGCGGACCCCTGGCGGGTTCGTCCCTGGCCGGCTCGCCGCCACCCCTCCCGGTGCTTCCGGCGGCCGGGACGCCTCCGTCCTCGGCTAATGCGTCCGGCTCGACATCGGTGTCGGCTTCGGCAGGCATCTACTTCACTCCAACCAACTCGTGCGCTACTGGGCGTGGCCCGGGTTCGGGCCGCACCCTGGAGGATCGCGGATGCGCCACCGCCACGACTACCCCTGCGGCGGCAAGCGCGAGACCCACCGCACCGGCGAGCAGCACTCCAAACTGCCGGATCACGGCCAGATCAGAGGCGGCGAGGACGAGATAGCCGACCGCCGAAGTAGTCGCCGCCAGTAGCACCGGGGTGCGCAGCGCGCGTCCACCCCGGCGGGCCGCCTCGCTCAGCAGCACGGTGAACTCGCATCCCACCGCGGCGGTCAGCGAGCCCAGGCCCACGGTGATCGGGCTGAGCGGGATACCGAGCACCCACAGCAGGAACAGCCCGGCGCCGGTCGCCAGCGCCGCGGCCGCCAGCGCCCGCAGGGCGTCGCCGCGACGGCGCAACCCCACCGCGAGCACGGCCGCCGCCGCGGAGATCCCGAGCAGGTTGCCGAGTGTCCGCTCGGAGGAGAGCATTTCCTGGCCCCGCACCGCCACCATGGACAGCCCGGCGATCTCCACCTGGAATCCCGACGGCGGGACGAGGACGCGGCCGATGTCGTCCCGCAACGCCCGCAGCGCGTCGAGGTCGTCCATGCGGACCCCGAAGACCATGGTGGCGACCTGGTGGTCGCCCCGGATCACCGAACCGGCCAGATACGGCGGCAGCAGCCGCAGCGCCGCCCCAATCTGCTCGGCGGTGCTGTCCGGCCCGAGGAACTGCAGCAGCGTGGGCGGTGAGACCACCGGGCGCAGCTGGTCACCGTGGTCGGCGATGAGGCGCTGCTGGGTGACGCGCATCCACTCCACCGCCGCCGGGCTGGTGACGTCCACCCCGCGCAGCACCACGGAGAGCTCCCCGGAGGAGCCGACGACGCTCTCGACGTGCTGCGCGTCCTTCAGCGTGGACGCGCCGGCCGCGAGCGACTCGAAGTCGCTGTCGAGCCGCAGGCCCGGCAGCGCCGCCCAGCCGGCCGCGGCGACGACCACGGCCACCGCCACGGCCAGCCCCGTCCCGCGGCGGCGCGCCCGGGACGGCTGGTGCGCCGGAACGGACTCGGCCGCTGCCGGCTCGTCGGCACGGGCGGAGCCGGCGGGTACGGCCGGCAGGAGCGCGCCGAGACCGGCGGAGACGAGCACACCGATCGACAGCGTCAGGCCGAGATCGCGTACGAACGGCAGCGGCGAGAGGAGCAACGTCGCGAAACTCGCCGAGGTGGCGGCGGCGACGGTCAGCACGACCCGGCGCCGGGCGTTGCGGGTGAAGTAGGTCGGATAGTAGCTGCCGATCCCGAGCAGCACCGGCAGGAAGGCCACCACACCCAGGGACAGCGGCCTGCCCGCCCAGCCCAGGATCGCCAGCGTCAGACCGATCGCGACCAGCGTCGAGGCCAGCGGGAGCAGGCGGCGGCGCCGGCGCGTCCACGGCACGAACAGGAAACAGGCACCGATCAGGACGACGGCGATGCCGCCGAGGCGCGGGGCCTCGGAGCGAACCTGGTCGCTGACACCGGCCGCGAGCACCGGCACCCCGGACACCGTCACCCGCGCACCGTCGAGGCCCGCGCCGCGCACGGTGCCGCGCACCCGGTCGACCAGGCGCTGCGCGGCGCCGGCGTCGATGCCCTGGCGTGGGCGGACGAGCACCGCCACCGCGTTCTGCGAGGGCACCACGAACCGCCACTGGGGACGGGGCGCCTGGCCCTGGGCGAAGACCACCGACTGGACGAACCGCTCGTTGCCCAGCGTCGGCAGCCCGGCGGGCAGCCCCTGCACGACCAGCGGGCCGTAGCGCTGGTCGAACTGGGCGATCGCGCTGTCACCGGCCTCGCGGGCCTTCTGCTCGGTCGCGCCGGCGCCCCGCGCCGCGACCTCGGCGGTGGCTCGCACCGCGTCCCGGCGGCCGGAGAGCTCGGCGAGGAAGTCCTGCATCTGCCCGGCGATCTGGTTCAGCGTCGTGGCGGGCCCGTAGACCGCGGCGACGTCGCCGAGCCCGGTCAGCTGCCCTTCCAGGCGCAGCAGGCGGTGCAGATGGTCGCTGTCGAGCAGCAGCCGTGGCTGCGTGCTCTCCAGCAGGATCACGATCGGGTCGCCGCCGAACGAGGAGGCCAGCTCGTCGAGCTGCTCCACGGTGCGGTCGTGGGCCGGCAGGAACGAGCCGATCCCGGTCTCGACCCGGCTTCTCGCCAGGCCGCCGATGATGAAACCGGCGGCCAGCACAGCGGCGAGAACCGCGAGGAGGGCGGGTAATCGCCTCCTGATCATCGTGGGTCCGGCTGCACCCGCGGATACGGGTCGTTTCGGGGACCGGGGTTGGTGGACGCTCCCGCCGGCGGGAACGGGTTGGACTTGTTCAGCGGGCCGATGTTCGTGTTGAGCGGGAGGCCCTTGACCGACTGCTCGTTGAGGCCCAGGAAGATCCGCAGCGCCCGGCCGTTGGCGTCACCGGTGGCCGCCGACTGGCCGAAGTTGGTGAAGAACGCCACGATGTCGTGCCCGTAGGGCCGCAGGTAGGCCAGGGTCGGGTTGAGGTCGGCCAGGTCCACCCGCAGGCTCGGGATGAGCGCCGTGAGGTCGCCCGCGACGGGGGGCACCCGGGTGAGGGTGTCCGGCGCGGCGACCAGCACGCCATCCAGGGCGGGCAGCAGCCCGCGCAGGTCCGCCGAGGTCTGCGGGAGCTCGGTCAGCGCGGCCGAGAGGTCCGGCGCCGCGGCCTGGAGGTTCTGCGCGACCGGGGACAGTGCCGTGGCGACGTTGCGCAGCCCGGTGGTGGCGTTCCTGGTGGTGTCCAGCACGCCGGGCAGCTTACGCACGATCTCCTCCACCGGCGCGCGGTTGTCCGCGGTGGCCTGCGCGAGCAGGTTCGCGTCCTCGACGAGCTGGCCGATCTGCCCCTGACGGGTGTTGAGCGCGGCGAGCAGGGTGGCCGCCGAACTGGTCACCTGCTCAAGGTCCTTCGACTGCGCGGCCAGGGCGTCGAGCGCGGTCCGGCCCTCGCGGCCGAGGTCACCGAGGCCCTGCAGCGCCTGGGAGACGCTCTGCCTGCCGTCCTCGGTGGCCGCGCCAAGCGACCGCACGCTGCTCGCGAGCGAGGCGCGGGTGTCCGCGTCCAGGCTCGCCAGCACGTCGTCCAGCTCGGTGGCGGGCCGGCCCGCGCCGTCGGGCAGCCGGGCGCCGCTGGGCAGCGCCGGCCCGTCGCCGTCCGCGATCTCCAGGAAGGTCTCGTTGACGAGGGTCTTCTCCCGCACCTGCACGACGGCGCCCTGGTGCAGCGGGTAGGCGGAGTTCAGCCGCACCACGATGTCGGCGTTGTTGCCGTCCACGGAGAGCGTGTCCACCTTGCCGACCTTGACCCCGGCCACCATCACGTCGGAGTCGTTGACGAGGTTGGACACCCGGGCCATGTGCAGCCCGACCTGGTACCCCGAATCGGAGATCACCGGCAGCTTGCCGCCGGAGTTCACCCAGAGGTAGCCGAACGTCAGCGCGCAGAAGGTCATGAACACCAGCAGGAACGCCAGCCGGACGACCGGCATCACGGCGTGTGGGATCCGCATCGCGACCGTCTACCTCACCGTCGGAGTGGACAGGGACTTCAGGCCGGTGACCGGCAGCGAGCTGGGGGTGACCTCGAGCAGGGCGCGCAGGATCCCGCCGTTGGCGTCCGCCAGGCTCGTCATCGACCGGGTGTTGAGGATGAAGCCGCCGAGGTCGGGCAGGTACGACACGAGCGTGGCGGTGACCGGATCCAGCCGCCCGGTGCTTGCGGTCAGATCAGGCAGCGCCACGCCCAGCTGCCCGACATAGGGCCGCAGGTCCTTGACCACCGGGTCGGCCTTCTGCACGACCGGGCCGARCTGGTCGAGGGTCTTGTCCAGCTGCCGCAGCGTGCCGTCGAGTCTGGTCAGCGAGCCGGGCAGGGACGACGAGGCGTTCCTGAGGTTGTCCAGCGTCGGATCCAGCTCGCCGCTGAGTGCCTGCACCGCCTCGGTGGCCAGCTTGAGCTGGTTGGTCAGATCGGGCAGCTGGGCGAGCGCGGAGTCGGCCGCCGAGCTGTGCTCCCCCACCGCGCCCAGCGTCGTCTGCAACGAGTCGGCGAGCGTGCGCAGCCGGCCGTCGTCACCGCCGATGGCCGTGGAGATCTGGCTGAGCGCGGTGACCAGCCGCTGGATGGTGTCCCGGCGGGTCTGCAACGAGGCGAGCACCGGCTGGAGCCTGGTCACCACCGTGTCGGTGGCGGTCAGCCCCTCGGGGAGCTGCTGTGGCGCGGAGGCCAGGGCCGCGTCGGACTCCTCCAGCAGGGAGGTCAGCGCGGAGYGGGCGTTGTCGTCGAGATGGCCGAGCACCTCGTCGATCTCGATCGGCCGCTGTGAGCTCGCCAGCAGCAGCGTGCCGCCCTTGGACAGCCGCTTGCCCTGCTGCGGGGAGCCGGGGCTCAGCTCGACGTACATCTCGTTGAGCGGGCTCTTCGGCCGCAGGACGACGCGGGCGTTGTCGTAGACCCGGTACTTCGGGTCGATGGCTAGCTCGAGCCGGGCGTGCCCGGCGTTGTCGACGCCCGCGCCCACGATCTCGCCGGCCGGCACTCCGGCGATGCGCACCTCCTGGCCGTGGCCGGGGCTGACCCCGGGGGTGCCGGCAAAGGTCGCGTAGAAGGTGAACTTGTTGTCCCAGGGCACGCTGAGCCGCTGCTTGCTGAGGATGATGCTGCCGGAGATCGCGGCCAGCGCGATCAGCACCGCCAGCGCCAGCACGTTGCGCCTGAGACCGGGCTCGGTCCCGATCCGCCCCCAGATCCGCCGGAGGCGCTGTACACGGCTGCTCATCGCGGCTGGGCTCCCTTCTGCAGCGCGACCCCGGTCTGGTTGGACAGTCCGACGAGCAGCTGCTCGAGGCTGATCGGCAGGCCGCCGACCGAGCCCACCCCGACACCGGGCTGCAGGGCGATCAGGGCCCCGTTGCGGTCGGAGAGCACCGAGGTGCGGGCGAGCGTGGTGGCCATGTATGCCAGCTCCTGGTACAGGGGTTTGTCCGAACTGGCCGCCGCGTACGGCCCGGTGCCGTGGTACGGCGCGAGCACGAACTGCTTGACCGGCCCGTTGAGCCGGTCGAGCACGGGGCCGCTGAGGTCGTCGAGCACGGTGGTGGCCTGCCGGCCGGCCGGCACGAGGTCCTGCACGAGCGGGCGGGCGTCGACCAGGACGCCGCGCAGCTGGTTGACCACGGGCCGCGCCTCGGCCAGCACGGGGTCCGCGGTCGTCAGCACGGTGTCCAGCTTGCGCACCACCGGCTGCGCCGGCCCGGCGGTGTCGCGCAGCTTCTCCAGCGTCGTCTTCAGCCGGGCCAGGCCCGCGTCGGTGGCGTCCAGGGTGGACGGCAGGCGGGAGACCGCGGTGGAGATGTCGGTCGTGCGCCTGGAGAGCACCGATGTGGTGGTGTTCAGGTCCGTGACGATGGCGTCGAGCTGGCCCTGCTTGTCGATGAGCTCGCGCGCGGTGGCCTGCAGGTTGGTCACCAGCCTGGGCAGGTCGGTGTCGGGTTTGCTGCCCAGTGCCGCGCCGGCCACCGCCGCGGCCGGGTCCAGGGTGTCCGGCGCGTGGGCCACGAGCTGGTCGATCGCCTCGCTTCCGCCGTTGCCCAGCGTCTCGTCGAGGTTGGCGGTCGTCTTGCGCAGACCGTCGAGCGCGGAGGGCTGCAGCGCGGCGACGATCTTGTCCAGTTCCACCGGCAGCTTGGTGCGCTCCACCGGGATGGTGCCGGTGAACCTGCCGGGCCGGCCGCCGGRGACCAGGTCGACGAAGTAGTTGCCGCCGAGCAGGGTGGTCGGGCGGATCACCGCGCTCGGCTCGGTCCCGAGCTTGCCGCGGATGTCGCCGTCCACCTTCACCGTGACCCGCGCGCCGCCGTTGTCGGTCTCCCTGACGCCGGTGACCACGCCGACCGGTACGAACGCCACCTTGACCTGGCTGCGGTAGGGCGCCAGCCGGTTGTCGGCGGTGAACTCGATGTCGAAGCTGTCCCCGGACCGCAGGGTGACGAGGATGCGGTTCTTGTTGAACAGCGCCAGGCCGGCCAGCAGCGAGACGACGATGAACAGCGCCCCGAGCCGCAGCGGCGTCACACGTAGGTGTCTTGTGATCGCGGCCATGTCAGCCCCTCACCGCCGGTTCCCGAGAACCGACGTGCTCTTGTCGCGGGCGGCCTGCCCAGGGACCGGGTAGGCGTTGCGGTTGGTGAGCGGATCCCGCAGCGGCAGGATGCCGCTGACCGTCTCGCTGCCGATGACCGGATAGATCCGTAGCCAGTGCCCGGCGGCGTCCCCGTCGGAGAGCGCGTCCGCCATGTAGGAGAAGAACAGCGACACCTCCGGCGCGTACGGCGCGGCGACCCCCAACGGCTGCCGGGCGTTGCCCAGGGCATCGACCAGCCGCGGTGCCAGCGGTTTCGCGTCGCTGAGGACCTTCGTCAGCTGGGGCACCACCGGGTCGGCCTGCCCCGCGACGCCGGGGACCTTCTCCAGCGGTGGCACGCCCTCGCGCAGCACACCCCGGACGTCCTCGGTGGCGTTGCCGAGCGCGACGGCGCCCGGTTGCAGCCCGGTCATCGCCTGGCCCGTCTGGGCCAGCGGCGCGCGCAGCTGGTCGAGTGCGCCACGGGCGTCGACCAGCGTCTGCGGGACCCTGTCCAGGGTGGCGCCGAGCGGGGCCTGGTCGTCGACGTCGAGCGCCTGAAGGGTTGTGCTGACCCGGTCGACCAGCTCGGCCAGCTGCTGCTGGTGCCCCTCGAACGACTGGGACAGGCTGTCGGCGGCGCGCAGCAGGTCGGTGAGGTCCGCGCCGTTGTTCACCGACAGCGCCCGGGAGACCGTGGCGAGGTCGGGCAGCTCCTGCGGCAGCGCGGCGGCGGCGTCCTTGAAGTCCTGGGAGTGGCCGCTCGCCCCGCCGCCGACCTCGCGCAGCGTCGAGCCCAGGGCGTCGCGGGTGGGCTGGTCGAGCACTCGCAGCACGTCGGAGAGCTCCTGGGCGTCCCCGGTCTTCGAGGCCGGGATGATCTCGTTACGACCCAGCTCCCCGGTGTCCGGCGTGCCCGGCCGGAAGTCCACGTACTTCTGTCCCAGGGCGGAGCGCGCGCTGACCGTGGCGGTCAGCGCCGACGCGTCGCGGTATATCTTGCGCCCCTTGTCGAATCTCAGGGTGACCAGCGGCTGGCCGTCGACGATGCGGACGTCCTTGACCTGCCCGACCCGGACGCCGGCGATGCGGACGTCGTCGCCATTGCGCAGCGAGCCGACCTCGTCGAAGGCCGCCTTCACGCTGCGCCCGCTCGTTCCGGGCAGGCCACCGCTGGCGGTGAGCGCGATGTAGATCGAGATGGCGAACGCCACCACCAGCCCGATGCCGATCAGGAGCGAACGCTGGCGTGCCCAGCCGTTTGCCGTCCCGCCTGCCATCAGCTGCCTCCGAGCAGGAAGCCGAGCATGCCACTCTCCTGTTGCTGGTTGAGCCCGGTGACACCGCCGTCCGCGGTCGGCGCGGGGGCAAGCAGGCCGCTGAGAAGGCCGGTGACGCCACCCGTCTGCCCCGCCGGGCCGCCGCCCGGCTGCTGGGGCCCGGTCACTGCCTGGTCGAACGGCTGGCCACTGGGATTCTTGGTCAGAGGCAGCGGTGAGCCACCGACGCCGAGGTTGGAACCGAGCCCGGGAACCAGGCCGGTGAGAATCTCCGGGGTGACCACGACCATTCCGCGGAAGTAGTGCGACACCCCGTCCGAGCCGTTGGTGGCCAGCGCCCAGTACTTGATGAAGTTGAAGACGTTGACGATGTTGTCGCTCAGCTCGCCGACGAGCGGCCTGAGCGACGAGGCGACCGCCACCGTGTCCGGCCCGCTGGGGCGCAGCGTGCTGACCACCGGCCTGGCCTCGTCGAGCAGTGCCTGTGCTTTCTGCAGCACCGGGTTCAGGCTCGCCAGCGCGGGATCGGCCGAGGCGGCGAACCGGTCGAGCTCGGCGCTTATCTGACTGAGGTTGTCGGTGGTGGGACGGATCGCCTTCAGGGTCGGCACGGTGGCCCCCGCCGTCGAGGTCAGCTCGGCGAGCGTGGCCCGCGCGCTGCTCAGGGTGGCCGGTAGCTCGGCGAGGGTCCGCTCGAGCACCTGCTGCCTGGCCGCCGTGGTGCCCAGCAGCCGCTGGGTGGAGGAGACCAGGTTGTCGAGGGTCCTGCCGTCGTCGCGCGCGAGCGCGTCCGCGACCGGCTCGACGTTGTCCACCAGGTTGTTCAGCAGGGTGTTCTGCTCGTCGAGCACCTTCGCCAGGGAGTCGGTGTCGCGCATCGCCGGCGCGAGCGCCCGGACGGTGTCGTCGATGTTGCCGCCGTTGCCCTGCAGGCCCTCGCCGAGCACGGTCACCAGCGCGGCCAGGGACTCGCCGGTCGGCTCGTCGACGGTGTTGAGCACCTCGTCGAGGTCGGTGTTCCGCCCGGTCTGCGTGGCCGGGATCACGCCTCCGCGCGGCAGCGCGGGCGCGGCCGGGCTGCCCTGGTCGAGCTCCAGGAAGCGCTCGCCGAGCAGGCTGAGCGGACGTACGGTCAGGCGGGCGTCGGTGTGCAGCGGCATCGCGGCCGGGTCGAGCTCCATCGTCACGTCCGCGTGGCCGTCCGAGTCCACCCGCATGCCCGCGATCCGGCCGACCTTGACGCCTTTCAGCTTGACCTCGTTGCCCACCAGCAGCGGGCTGGCGTCGGCGAACTTCGCGTGCACCACCCAGCTGGACGGGCTGCCGTTCGCCACCAGCCCGGTGGTCGTGGCGGCGGTGGCCAGCAGCGCCACCAGCGCGACCCCGACCAGCCGCGGCAGCGACCCACGGCGGCGGCTCGGCGCCAGGTTCCTTCTTGTCAGGTTCGTCATCGAGCGCTGCTCCCGAAGGCGTCGGTCCAGGGCTGGTTCCCGATGGCGCCGGGCAACGGGTAGGGATCGTTGCGCAGACCAGGCACAAGCACGCCCGGGTTGTGGTTGACGCTGGTGGCGCCGGCCTGGATGTGGCCTCGCGCATAGTGGCCGTTGGCGTCGTAGTTGGCGAAGGCCGACCCCCACTGGCCGAGGAAGGACACCGCCTCCGGCGTGTACGGGCGCAGGAAGGCGAACGCCGGCTGCAGGTAGTCCAGCGCGGCGGTGGTCCCGGGCACGGCCGCGTGCGCCTGGTCGAGCAGCCCGGGTGTGATGTCCAGCAGCTCGTCCGCGGCCACCAGCGTCGGGCGCAGGTCGGCGATGACCGGGCGCAGGTCCGCGAGCAGCGGCCGGAGGTTGCGCGACACCGACGGCAGCTTCTCGGCCGCGGGGCGCAGGTCGTTCAGCAGTGGCACGGCCTTGTCCGCGACCCCGGGCACCACGGCCAGCGTGCTGTTCGCCTGGTCCAGCGTGCCGGGCAGTTTCTGCAACGACGTCGACAGCTGCTGGCGCTGCCCGGCCACCACCGAGGTCAGGTGCGTCAGGTCGTTGATGATGCCGCGCAGGTTGCCGTCACGGGCCGCGAGCGTGCTGGTCAACTGGTTCAGGGTGACGACCAGGTTCTTGATCGCCGGACCGTCGGTGCCGATCCCCTTGAGCACCTGGCCCACGGCGGACAGCGCGGGGCCGGCCGACTGCAGGGTGGCCCTGACGTCCTGCTCGTTGCCCTGCAGCGTGCCGTCGAGCTCACGTACCAGCGACGACAGGTGGGTGCGTGTCGTGGGATCGAGCGCGTTGAGGACCTGGTCCAGCTCGGTCGGCTGGTCCATCGTCCCCTCGAGCATTCCCCCGGACGGGATCCGCGGGTTGCTCGTCGGCCCGTCGTGGACCTCCACCAGCCGCTCCCCCAGCAACGCCTTCCAGGCAACGGAGACGGTCGCGCCGGAATGCAGCGGCGCATGGTCGGAGTCGAGGGTCAGCTCGAGATACGCCTTGCCGTCCTTGACCCTGATACCGGAGACGGACCCGGCCTCGAAGCCGTTCACCATCACCGAGCCACCCTTGACAATGTTGGTCGCCGACCCCAGCAGCACCCCGACCCGGTAGTCGTTGCCGAACAGCGTCCAACCGCTCGCGACCAGCACGACCACGGCGGCCAGCGCGACCAGCCCGATCCTTCTCATCCTCTGTCAGTCCATCCCCAGTGGCCCGGCCGATTCGCCGGACAGGAACTGCCGGACAAACGGGTTGTCGGAGTTGAATGCCTCTTCGGCCTCGCCGTAGTGCACGACCTTGCCCTTCCAGATCACACCCACGTAGTCGCTGACCTTGCGCGCCGTGCGGATGTCGTGGGTCACCAGCATGTAGGTACCCTTGTGCCGGCTGTGCATTTCCAGGATCAGGTCGTTGAGCAGGCTCGTGCGTACCGGGTYCAGACCGGAGTCCGGCTCGTCGAACAGCACGATGTCCGGGTTCAGCACCAGTGCCCGCGCGAAACCGGCGCGCTTGCGCATACCACCGGAGACCTCGCTCGGATATTTGGTCAGTGACTTCTCCAGGCCCACCTCGGTGAGCCTCTCCAGCACGATGTCGGAGATCTCGGACTCGGACATGTCGGTGTGCTTGCGCAGCGGGAAGGCCGTGTTGTCGTAGATGTTCATCGAACCGAACAGCGCGCCGTCCTGGAACAGCACGCCGAACCGCTTGCGTATTTCGTAGCGTTCGCGCTCGGAGATCTTCCAGATGTCCCTGCCGAAGATGAGGACCTCACCGGCGTCGGGCGCGAGCAGTCCGACAAGATGCTTGATCATAACGCTCTTGCCGGTACCGGACGGGCCGAGGATCGTGGTGATCGCGTCGTCCACGAAGTTCAGGTTCAGCCCCTGGAGCACGCGGAAGTCACCGAACGTCTTGTGCACGTTGCGTACTTCCATGCTGTGCACGCGGCCGTTGGTGTCCAACAGCCGCGGCTCGGGCAGGGTCATCCCCGGGATGATCTCGGCGGAATTCTGGGTGGGCACTTGTCCTCCTGACGGCTACCAGTCGGCGCTAGTTCGCGATCGGGGCGTTGGGGCTGAGCCCCCAGAAAAGCTGCGTGGTGAGCAGCCCAATGACATGGATCAACACCATGTTCAGCATCATCGATTTCGCGGTGTTCTTGCCGACCCCGACGGATCCACCGCTGGCGGTGTAGCCGTAGTAACAACTGACGAACACGATCGTCGTGCCCATCGACAACATCTTGATCATTGAGAAGAGAAAGTCGAGCGGATTCTGGTAGAGCCAGAAGATGTAGTTGTAGCCACCGGCGGACACCCCGCCCAGCTGCACGACGGTCACCAGGTACATCGATATGTACATGAGCCCGAGCCCGACCGTGAACAGGAACGGCATCGCTATCCAGGCGGCCATGATCCGGGTACCGACCAGATAGCTGCGCGACCTGACGCCCATGACCTCCATGGCGTCGATCTCGTCGGCGATCCGCATCGAACCGATCTCGGCGACCAGCCCGCAGCCGACCTTCGCCGCGAAGATGTAGCCGTACATGTACGGCGCCATCTCACGCAGCGAACAGTAGGCGTTGAAAATACCCGAGTACAGCGGGGCGCCGATCTGCTTGAGGGTGTAGCTGGCCTCCAGCCCGCACTGCATCCCCATGATGAACTGCATCGACCAGATGATCAGGCCGCTGGACAGGATCAGGATGCCGGCCTGGTGGAAGACCTCCGAGGCGTAGTGACGGATGTCGCCGAAGTCACGAATGGTCCGGGCAGAGAACTGGGCGATCTCGCCACCGGTGGTGACGGCCTGTTTCACCCCACGCTGCATACCGCCCAGCGTGATCACAGTATCCTGCGGCTTCGGCGCCGCGACCCGCGGCTGCCCGAGCCGGTCGAACTCGTCCACGGGCGTGGTCATGGCTTGTCCACTGGGGTGGTCATGGTCGCTCTCGGCCCTTACTTGAAGACCTGCATGTCGGGGTTGAGCCCGAGCAAGATGGTTGTGAAGACGTAGTTGAAGATCCAGATGGCGGCGAAGGAGATGACCACGGCCTGGTTGACCGCGCGTCCCACACCGATCGGCCCACCCTGGGTGCGCAGGCCCTTGTAGCAGCACACGACTCCGATGAGCAGGCCGAAGATCGTCGTTTTCGCGACGCTGGCCCACACGTCGGTGACGGTGGCATTGGCGAAGAAGTTCTCAAAGAACGCGCTGCTGTTGGCGCCGAGCACCCACACCGAGGYCATGTAACCGCCGAGCACACCGAACGCGAGCGCGACCAGGTCGAGCAGTCCGGTCATGAGCGTGATCGCCAGTACCCGTGGGACGATCAGGGTGCGGATGGGATCGACGCCGAGCACCTCCATCGCGTCGATCTCCTCACGGATCCGGCGCGCGCCGAGGTCCGCTGTCATCGCGGTGCCCATGACACCGGCGACCACCATCGCGTTGATCCACGGAGCGAACTCGCGGACGCTGGCCATGATGAAGAAGGAGCCGAGACGTTCGGGGATGCCGAAGAGCAGGAAGAGGTTGCCGCCCTGCAGGCCCGGCGCGCCGAAACCGAACGCCGTACAGGACACCATCATCGGTATCCAGCACAGCTTGAGGATCTCGAACATCTGGTCGCGCACTTCACCCCAGTAGCCGACAGGGTGGCGGATCGCGCTGCCGAAAACCTGCCCGGCCAGCTGCACCATCTCCCCGCCCTGCTGGAGCGGTCGCCGTATGGCGTCAACCCATTTCGGCGCCTTGTTCCTGCGCACCCGGCGGCGGCTGCCAGGAACCGACGGGGCGGTCACAGCCGGTACGCTCATGCGCGCTCACCCGCCGACCGCACGCCGACGCGGCCACCGCGGCCGCGGCCGGCGGCAGCGCCGCGACTGCTGACGCCACCATGCCTGGCGGCACCACCATGTCTGGCGGCACCACCGCGGCTGTTGGCGGCACCACGGTTGGCGGCACCGCTGTGGCTACCAGCGCCACCACGGCGGCCAGCGGCACTGTGGCTGTTACCGCCACTGCGGCCGCTGCCGGGCGACCGCCGCCGGGTAGCCACCGAGCCGGCCACGAACCCCACGATCACCGCGGCCGCGAGAGTCATCGAGATCTGCACCGGATTCCGTCCAGCCTGTGCCAGCAGTACCAGCGGAAGCACCAGCAGATAGGCGCCGACCGCGGCCAGCGCACCGTGCCGCCCACCATCGGTGGTCGTTCCCTGACGCAGAGCTGCCACCACGAAAGCGGCCGCGGCCGAGCCGGTGAGGACCAGCGCGCCAAGCGCCCCGGACACCGTCGCCACGGCGGGGGCAACGAGCCCGCCGAGGACGAGCACGGTGAACCCGCGCGAACTCCCGCGCACCACGGCGACCATGTCCACGCCGTCGAGCCAGCCGCCCACCGGGGAACTTGTCATGCCCATGCCTCCTTTCGTCGACGCACCGAGTCGGCCGGCGATATGACTGCCGCACGCGGCGGACCGCGGGCGCGTCACGGTTCATCACGGCCGCCGTCCCGGCAAGCAGGTAATCCAGGGCGAAAAGCGGGCGCGAGCATTCACGCCCGCTCTGGCCAGGCTCACCAACCACCGGCGGAGATCCTCGGCGAGATGGCCGCGGACAATACCTGTCCCAGCACGCGTCCGAAGGTCTACCAGCACGGCAGCATCTCCTCCTGTGATGCCATCGCCGACCGGGATTGTTGCGGTATTCGCGTTGCCGGGAAAAGTTCGGCGAGGCAACGCGCCAGGAACGAACGGTACCGTTTTGTGTGCCGGATCACATCTCCCAGTGGGGGGGTAGTTGCCCCTCCAAAGAGAGGCTTTCCCCCGACGGCAACGAGCTCACGACGACAGGTGGGCCACCAGGTAGGTCATCGGATAGGCCATGGCCCACCCGGAGAACGGCTTTCCCGCCGGCGGYAGGCCCGGGTTCCCCGGGAACCGGGAGAACGCGCGGGAAGCATGATCATACGCTACTTGTTCGGCCGGTGTTTCGCGTTGATATTTTGTTGATGTCGGCCGGTAAGAACATCCGGGCCTCCCGCGGGCGCGCCCGRGGCGGACGAGGGCCGGGCGCGCCCAGGGCGGATCAGGCTGGCGCGTGCTCGAGCAGGTACCGCTTCACCTCGGCCGTGTACTCGACGCTGGCCTCCCAGCTCGTGCTGGTCGCCACCAGTGTGAAGTGCTCGCAGCCGGCCTCGAGGTAGGGCAGCAGCCACTCCCCCACCTGTTCCGGCGTGCCGGCGGGCGCCAGCCGCTCGAACTTCTCGTAGGGCAGGTGGTAGAGCCGCTCCATCCGCTCGGCCACCAGCTGTCTGGCCCTGCTCGCCTGGGTGTCGATCCCGCACCAGAGGTTCAGTCCGTACCAGGACGGCAGCGGCCTGCCCTCCTGCTGGGCCACCTCGGCGATCTGCTCGCGGGTCGCGGCGAAGCGCCGGGCGGAGCAGAAGATCCCCAGCCAGCCGTCGCCGAAGCGCACGGTCCGCCGTACCGCGGCCGCCGACGAGCCGCCGATCACGATCGGGATCCTGGGCGTCGGAGCCGGCAGCACCCGCGCGTCCTTGAGCTCGAAGAACTCCCCGCTGTGATCGACCGCATCGCCCAAGGCGAGCGCACGCAGCACGCGCAGGCTCTCGTCGAGGCGGCGTCCCCGGGTCGACGGGTCGACGCCGCAGTTGAGCGGCTCGGAGCGGTCCTCCCCACCCACGCCGACCCCGAGGATCAGCCGGCCCGGCGCCAGTTGGGAGACCGAGGCGAGCTGGCGGGCGACGGTGGTCGGATGCCGCAGCGCGAGCTGGTAGACGCCCAGCAGCACGGGCAGATCGTCGTTGCTGGTCAGGGCCGCGGTGGCGGACACCAGCCCGTCGAAGCCCCGGCCGCCGTGGAAGCTGACATGATCGGCGACGACCACGTGGTCGAGCCCCGCGGCATGGACACGACCGAGCAGATCACGCCGCTGCTGTGGGCTCGTCGAGAGAATCGACTCGTGCACGTCCAGCCCGACCGTGATCATTTCCCGTGCCTCCCACCCAGAACGTCCTTGGCGATAATGCGCTTCTGGATCTCTGCCGTGCCGTCCGCGACCAGATAGGCCATGACATCACGAAATCTCTGCTGCAACGGGAACTCGGTCGCGTAGCCGAGGTTACCGTAGATCTTCATGGCCGCCTCGATCGCGTCCTTGGCGACAATTGGCGGCCACCACTTGCTCATGGAGGCATGCGCGGTGTGCGGCCGGCCGGCATGGCGCAGCCACAACGCCCGATAGCACAGCCACCGTGCGGCCTCCAGATAGGTGGCCTGCTCGGCAAGAAGAAAAGATATGCCCTGGTACTCGGCGATCGGACGGCCAAAAGCCTCCCGCTGCAGGGCATAGTCAGCGGCTTCGTCGAGGCTGGCCCGGGCCGCGCCGAGACACATCAGGCCCAGCGCGGCACGGCTGAAATCAAAGTGGCTCATGACACTGTGGAAGCCCCGGCCGTACTCACCGATGAGGTTCTCCGTCGGCACGAACACCTCGTCGAAGTGGATCGATCCCCAGCCCAGCGGCAGGCAGCCCATCCCCGGCATGTGGCTGACGGTCACGCCCGGAGTATCGGTCGGGACGACGAAACAGCTCACCCCCTTCGAGCGCGCGGACCCCGGCTCGCGGGCGTAGACGAGCGTCGCGGTGGCGTTGCAGGCCCACGAGATGGCGGTCTTCTCACCGCGCAGCCGCCAGCCGCCGGCCACCGGCTCGGCGACCGTGCGCAGCGCGCCTGCGTCGGAGCCGGAGCCGGGCTCGGTGAGCGCGATCGCCACCGTGATCTCACCGGCGATCAGCCGCGGCAGGTACTCCTTCTGCACGGCCGTGGTGCCGTGTGCCAGCTGAGATCCCACAAGCCCGACCTGCACCGGCGCGGACGCGATGTTCACGTCGCCGTAGGCCAGCGTCTCCGCCGCGAGCCCGAGCGTGATCGGATCCTCGACGCCGGTGCCGCCGAACTGCTCGGGCAGGCCGATGCCGAGCACACCGAGATCGGCGAGCTGACGCTGGATGTCGAACGGGTAGTCCGTACGGGCCGCCCGGTCCCGATAACCGGGCAGTAGTACATTCTCAGCGAACTGGACGAGCGCACGCCGGAAGTCCTCCTGTTCCTCGGAGAATTCGAAAGAAATCATTTTATTCCGCCTTAGAATAAGGTGCGGAACGCGACAACCACGATCGCGTTGGCCGCTATGCCTGTCCCATTCCCGAGATGACACCGCACCGGCACGCCGTCACAAAGGATGATTGCCTCGTCACGGTCGCGCACAGTCGGCTACCAGCAGGGCGCGTCGGCGATGCCGCGTCACCGACGACACCAACGCCGGAGCATGGCCACCAACGGCGGAACACCGGGATCCCGATCGAATCGGGGCCAACGGTGCCCAGCCTGGTCACACCACAACAGCCGCAAGATCGCCACATGCGGCCTTTTCAGCATCATGACCCAACCAGGGCCGACCGGCAACGGGTCAACACCTCCGTCCAACATCCCGTACCGACGATCACGGACTCGGCTTCGCGGGACGGCTCCAGCCGCCGGCGCGGAGGGAGGCCGATACGGGGGCGCTGGTACGAGGAGCTCCACCGGGCCGGTCGAAAGCCTGGCGGAGCGTGACCGCTATCCGCCCCGAAGGGATCAACAGTGATCGCCGACAGGGCATACCGGACAACCCGCACCGGGCGCCGCGCCAAACGGATGTACGCTGACGACCAGCGCCGGAGCAGGCACCACAAAACTTCTCAGCACCCCCTCAGCACCCCCCTCAACATCCCTCAGCGCCCCTTCGGAACGCCCCTCGGAACCCGGTACCTGCTGGCCCGGAGCCCGTCGTCGTCCTACTATTCAATCTTGGACAGGCAGCACCTTTCCGCGTCAGGCGGACCGGCCCGCGCGTCGCCCCGGCGGCACCGACCGCGATTCGTGTTCCGGACGGCTCTCGATGACGAGGAAACGGAGGCCATCATGTCCACTACCAGCTCCGGTGATGGTGGCGGACGCTCGCGCGCGGCGCGGGGCGAGAACTGGTTCCTCCGCCGTCCCGAGCTGCCACGCAACGAGCTCGAACGTGTGCGTTCCATTCTCCAGCTGGTAGCCAGGCTGACCGGCTGGGACTGTGCGCCGCTGAGCATCACCCCGTTGGACGCGCACACCGCGGAGATGTCCCTGGCGGCGGCCCAGGACGCCATTACCGAACGGCTGGCCGCCGGCGTGGAGCAGACCGGCGGCCAGGCGCACGCGGAACTGATCGCGGCGCTCACCCGGCTCTGCCAGATCCGGATATCCCTGCGTGACGCGATGCTGGCCCAGCGAACGTCGACGCTGGCCGACGTACGCAATACGTTGAGCCGGTTGCGGGATCTCTCCACGGTCCAGGACCTGATAACCAGAGCTCCCGCCGAGGTCGAAAAACTCGGTTTCGGACGTGCTCTGCTGTCCCAGATCCAGAACTCCCGCTGGGTGGCGAGGTCGGCCTACGTCCGAGGCGATCCGGATCTTGCCGCACTGATGGTGAAGGCCGGCAGCACGGACCCGGTCCTGCTGGACCAGCAGGTGCTGGAGACCGACATGGTCCACCGGCGGCAGCCGATCCTGATCAGGGATGCCCAGGCAAACCCGCAGGTACATCCCCTGCTCAAGATTGTAACTGGCTCACGTTCCTACGTCGCCGCACCGATCGTGTCGATGTCGTCGGTGATCGGCTTCATGCACGCCGACGCGTACACCGACCGGCGGCACGTGGACACTCTGGACCGCGAGGCCATCGGGCTGTTCATGGAGGGCCTGGGCTACGCGATCGAGCGTGCCGTGTTCGCCGACCGGATGCTGGCCCTTCGCGACCAGTTGTGTACCTATACGGCGGGTATATCCGACCTGATGGCATCCTTCACGGCGGACGACATGTCCCTGAAACCCGCCGGCGCCCCCGCCGAGCCCGTTCCGGTTATCGGGACGAACGTGCTGGTCAGGGCGATCGAGGACGTTGTGGACTCGCCTCTGACCCGTCGGGAGATCGAAGTTCTGCGGCATATGGCCGACGGCGCCACCAATGCGCGGRTCGCCACCCGCCTGATGGTTTCCGAGGGCACCGTGAAAGTGCACGTGAAACACATTCTGCGCAAGCTCGGAGCCACCAACCGGGCAGAGGCCGTCTCACGCTATCTGAACACAATGCAACGCCGCCGGCCGGAACCCGCCAGTTCTTTCGGAAAAAAATCCCTCTGGAACAACTAGGCGT
Organism: Protofrankia sp. BMG5.30; assembly: GCF_001983005.1. NCBI lineage: Bacteria > Bacillati > Actinomycetota > Actinomycetes > Frankiales > Frankiaceae > Protofrankia > Protofrankia sp. BMG5.30. The sequence continues at coordinate 138,013 of NZ_MOME01000015.1, forward strand.
CTTCTCCCGGCGCGCACCGTTACCGGCGCCTCCCGGACGGCGGGTCCTGTCAGAACAGTTCCCGCCGGTCCGGAAAAGCGTCACCCCCGCAGCTCCGGAAACTCCTCGTCGCGGTATTCACGGACGGCCGCCCCACTGCCCGCCACAGCGGCCGCGGCGGCGCCGAGCGGATGCAGTTCCTCCTCCCGACGGCGAAGTTCCACCCGCCGGATCTTGCCGGATATCGTCTTGGGCAGCTCGGCGAATTCAAGGCGGCGTATCCGCTTGTACGGCGCGAGCTGCTGGCGGGCGTGGCGCAGAATCGACAGCGCGGTGTCCCGGTCGGGCGCGTGACCGTCGGTGAGTACCACGTACGCCTTCGGGACCGCCAGCCGGATTGCGTCCGGTGACGGGACAACGGCGGCCTCGGCGACGGCGGGATGCTCGATCAGCACGCTCTCCAGCTCGAACGGCGAGATCCGGTAGTCCGACGCCTTGAACACGTCGTCCGCGCGGCCGATGTAGGTGATGTACCCGTCGGCGTCACGCGAGGCCACGTCACCGGTGTGGTAGTAGCCACCCGCCATCGCCTCGGCGTTGCGTACGGCGTCGTCCCGGTAGCCGACCATCAGCCCCAGCGGACGCTGGGCGAGGTCCAGGCAGATCTCACCCTCCTGCGCCGGCTTACCGGTGGTGACGTCGACCAGCGTGACGTGGTATCCGGGCACCGGGCGTCCCATGGAGCCCGGCTTGACGAGCTGGCCCGGCGAGTTGGCGATCTGCACGGTGGTCTCAGTCTGCCCGAAGCCRTCCCGGATGCGCACCCCCCAGGCCTTCTCCACCTGCTCGATGACCTCGGGGTTGAGCGGCTCGCCCGCACCGACGATCTTGCGTGGCGGGTTGCGCACMACCGTGAGGTCGGCCTGGATCAGCATCCGCCACACCGTCGGGGGCGCGCAGAAGCTGTCCACCCCGCACCGGTCGATCTGCGCCAGCAGCGCGGCGGCGTCGAACCGGCTGTAGTTGTAGATCAACACCGTGGCCCCGGCGTTCCAGGGAGCGAAGACGTTGCTCCACGCGTGCTTGGCCCAGCCCGGCGAGGAGATGTTCAGATGCACGTCACCGGGTGTGAGCCCGATCCAGTACATCGTCGACAGATGCCCGGCCGGGTAGGAGGCGTGGGTGTGCTCGACGAGCTTCGGGGCCGCGGTGGTGCCCGAGGTGAAGTAGAGCAGCAACGGGTCGCTGGCCCGGGTCACACCATCCGGGACGAACGCGGCGGGCGCCTGGGCCGCGTCGGCGTAGGAGGCCCAGCCCGCCACCGGCGCTCCGACCGCGATCCGGTCGTACTCGCCGGGCACGTCGGCGAACTTGTCGGTGTCGGCCGCGCCGACAACGACGTAGCGGGCCTGGCCACGGGTGATCCGGTCCCGCAGGTCGGCGGACGCGAGCAGCGTGGTCGCCGGGATGACGACCGCGCCGAGCTTGATCGCCGCGAGCAGCGTCTCCCACAGCTCGACCTGGTTGCCCAGCATGAGCACGATACGGTCACCGCGCGTCACGCCCCGCCCGCGCAGCCAGTTGGCCACCTGGTTCGAGCGGGCGGACAGCTGCGCGAAGGTCTGACGCCGCTCCGAGCCGTCCTGTTCGACGATCCATAACGCGGTCCGGCCGGAGCTGTCCGGGTCGGCACCGAGATGGTCGAACCACTCCAACGCCCAGTTGAACTCCGTCAGCTCCGGCCAGTGGAACCCGGCGTACGCGCTGTCGTAGTCCTCCCGGTGGGCGAGCAGGAAGTCCCGCGCCGCGCGGAACGCGGCCAGACCACCTGCACCCGGCGCCTGTGATGTCAACTGTCCTCCCTGAGTGGTAACCCCGTGAGCGCTGGGACTCCCGGCTGTGCGGCCCTCAGCTGTGCGGTCAGCGACTGTACGACCAGTATCCGTACGACCGGCGGCCGGTGCGCGGCAGCCGGTCCCGCCGCGCTCACCCGGGCCGCCCGGCTTCGACAGCACCGGCAGGGACGGCGCCGGCAGGGACGGCGCCGGCAGGGACGGCGCCGGCAGGGACGGCGCCACCGCCGACAGCGCCGGCCAGGACGGCGTCGTTGCCGCCAACGCCGGTGGGAACCGCGCCGCCCCGGGCGGCGCCGGCCGCGACGAGGTCGAGCGCGACGTCGACGATCATGTCCTCCTGGCCGCCGACGAGGCCGCGGCGGCCCACCTCCACCAGGATGTCGCGGGTGTCCAGCCCGTGCTCACGGGCCGCCCGCTCGGCGTGCCGCAGGAAGCTGGAATAGACACCGGCGTAGCCGAGGGTCAGCGTCTCCCGGTCCACCCGCACCGGCCGGTCCTGCAGTGGGCGGACGATGTCGTCGGCGGCGTCCTGGAGCGCGAACAGGTCGCAGCCGTGCTGCCAGCCCAGCAGGTTCGCCACCGCGATGAACGCCTCGATCGGGCAGTTGCCGGCGCCGGCGCCCTGGCCGGCGAGCGACGCGTCGACCCGGGTGACACCTTCCTCGACGGCCACCACCGAGTTGGCCACGGACAGCGACAGGTTCTCGTGGGCGTGCACACCGATCTGGGTGGCCGGGTCGAGGACGTCCCGGTAGGCGCGGACCCGGTCGCGGACGTCGCCCATCGTCAGGCGCCCGCCGGAGTCGGTCACGTACACGCAGTGCGCGCCGGCGTCCTCCATGATCTTCGCCTGCCGCGCCAGCTCGGCCGGAGGTGCCAGGTGGCTCATCATCAGGAAGCCGGAGACGTCCATACCGAGCTCGCGGGCCCGGGTGATGTGCTGCGGGCTGATGTCGGCCTCGGTGGCGTGGGTGGCCACCCRCACGGACCTGACGCCGAGGTCGAAGGCCCGTTCAAGATGGTGGATGGTGCCGATGCCGGGCAGCAGGAGGGTGGTGAGCACGGCGTTGGTGATCACCTCGGTGGCCGCGGAGATCCACTCCCAGTCGCTGTTGCTGCCCGGCCCGTAGGTCAGGCTGGCGCCCGCCAGGCCGTCGCCGTGGGCGACCTCAATGGCGTCCACACCGGCGGCGTCCAGCGCGGCGGCGATCGTGCGTACCCGCTCCGGGGCGAGGCGATGACGGATGGCGTGCATCCCGTCCCGAAGGGTCACATCCTGGATGTAGAGCCTGGGCGGGGTCACAGGGCCACCTCCGAGCTGACTGGAACGGCTGACACCGCCGGTGACGCTGCCGGCTCCCCCACCGTCGCGGGCCACGCGACGGCCGGCGACCCCGCGGCGGACAGTCGTTCAGCGGTTTGTAGCGCGGCCGAGGTCATGATGTCGAGGTTCCCGGCGTATGCCGGCAGGTAGTGGGCGGCTCCCTCGACCTCCAGGAAGACCGACACCTTCCAGGCCGGCCGCGGGCCGGCGTCGCCGATCAGGGTTCGCAGCGGCTCGTCCGGGTCGACAGGGGCGATCTGGACCTGCTGCTTGAGCCGGTATCCGGGCACGTAACGGGCCACCTCGGCGGCCATCGCGGCGATGCTGGCGCGGATGTCGTCGGGGTCGGCGTCGTCCGCCAGGCACAGCACGGTGTCACGCATGATCATCGGCGGTTCGGCCGGGTTGAGGACGATGATCGCTTTCCCGACGTCCGCGCCGCCGACGACCTCGATGGCGCGCGCGGTGGTCTCGGTGAACTCGTCGATGTTCGCGCGGGTGCCCGGGCCGGCCGACTTCGAGGCGATCGACGCCACGATCTCCCCGTAGCGGACGCGGGTCACCCGGGACACCGCGGCGATCATCGGGATGGTGGCCTGCCCGCCGCAGGTCACCATGTTCACGTTGGGCGCGTCGAGGTGCTGGGAGAGGTTGACCGCCGGGACGACGTACGGCCCGATCGCGGCGGGGGTCAGGTCAACCAGCCGCTTGCCGTACCCGGCCAGCGCGCGCGCGTTCGCCACGTGGGCCTTGGCCGACGTCGCGTCGAACACGACGCCGATCTCGTCGAAGCCCGGCAGGTCGATCAGGCCCTGGACCCCGTTCGCCGTGGTCGGCACCTTCAGGCGGGCCGCGCGGGCCAGCCCGTCCGAGGCGGGATCGATGCCCACCATGGCCGCTATCTCCAGCGTGGACGAGAGCCGCATGATTTTGATCATCAGATCGGTGCCGATGTTCCCCGAGCCGATGACCGCGACCTTGGTGGTGCTCATGAAAGATCCTTCCGGAAGGATGCGGTGACGGTGCCAAGCCCGGTGATGGTCGCCCGGTAGGTGGTGCCGGGCGTCACGGGGACCATCGGGCCGAGCGCGCCGGAGAGGACCAGATCGCCCGCGCGCAGCGGGGATCCGAACTCCCGGGCGGTGCGTGCCAACCACAGCAGCGCCTGGCACGGATCCCCGAGGCAGGCCGCGCCGACACCCTCGGAGACCACCCGCTCGTCGGCGGTCATGGCCATGGTCAGGGTGGTCAGGTCCAGATCGCCGAGCGGCTGGCGGTGGGCGCCGAGGACGAACAGGCCGCAGGAGGCGTTGTCCGCGACCGTGTCGACGATGCTGATGTCCCAGTTCGCGATCCTGCTGTCGACGATCTCCAGCGCCGGCAGGACCTGGGCCACCGAGGCCCGCGCCGTTTCAAGATCAAGATTGGGTTGGTCGAGGTCGGCGCCGAGGACGAACGCCACCTCGGCCTCGATCCGCGGCTGGAGCAGGTCCGCCGGGTCGATCGGGGAGCCCTCGGCCCTGGCCATGTCGGCGAAGAGCACACCGCTGTCGGGCTGGTYGACGCCGAGCTGTCGCTGGACCGCGGGGGAGGTCAGTCCGATCTTGTGCCCGACGAGGCTGCGGTGGGAGCCCACCGCCGCCCTGGTGAGCAGCTGCTGCACCGCGTACGCGGCGGCGATGTCCGACTCGCCCAGCAGGTCCCGCACGGGCGGACAGGGTGTGCGCTRCCGGGTCGCCGCCGTCAGCCGGTCGGCTGCCTGCCGGTACCGCTCCAGGTCGGGCACGGTGCCGGCGGATGTGGGTGAGCTCGTCATGGTGACACGTACTCCCGATGTGCTGAAGCTTCCTGCCCTGAGGATCTTCCTGTCCGAAGCTTCCCGCCGGCGGTACGGCCGTGCCGTCGCCGGCAGGGCCGCGCCGCCGGCACGGCCGCCGGTCAGCCCATGCTGCTGCCGCCGTTGACGCTGAGGACCTGCCCGGTGACGAACCCCGAGTCCTGACGGGCCAGGTATGCCACGGCCGCGGCGACGTCGTCCACGTCGCCGGGCCGGTTCAGCGGGATCAGCTCGACGGCGCGGTCGATGACGTGCACCAGCCGGTCCGACAGCGAGCCCGCGCGCAGGCCCGCGTCAAGCTCCGGAGTGCGCACGTAGGACGGGGCGACGACGTTGACGGTGATCCCGGCGGTGGCGAACTCACGCGCCAGGCCGGTGGTCAGGGCGTGCACCCCGCCCTTGGCGGCGTTGTACACGGCATGGTCCACCAGCCCGTTGCGCACCGACTCGGCACCGATGCTGATGATCCGGCCGTACCCCCGGGCGGCCATGTGCGGCAGCACCGCCAGCGTGCAGCGCAGCACCGTCCACAGGTTGTTGTCGATCGTCGCCCGCAGGGTCTGCTCGGTGTGTTCCAGCGTCGGCCTGATCACCCCGCCGCCGGCGTTGTTGACCAGGATGTCGACGCCGCCGAAGGCGTCGACCGCCGCCCGCAGCAGCTCCTCGCCCGCGCCTGGCCGGGACAGATCCCCGACGTGCCCGGCCAGGTCCACACCGGTGCGGTGGTCGCCCAGCTCGCCGTAGGCGCGCTTGAGCTCCTCGGTGTGCAGGGCCGCGACCAGCACACGGGCCCCGTCGGCGAGCAGCCGGCGCGTGATCCCCAGCCCGATCCCGGTCGCCCCGCCGGTGACCACCGCAGTGCGGCCCTGCAGCGGGGCAGTCACAGGATGATCGCCAGGTCGCCGGCCGGGCGCAGGGTCGTCATGTCCAGGACCACGCGCTTGGACCGGATCCGCAGCCGCCCGTCGATCGCGACGAACCGGTAGTGGTACTTCCCCACGTAGTAGGACGCCTTGCCGTTGCGGAACCGCCACACCGTGAAGGACGCCACGACCGGCAGCTCGTCGCCCTCCCGCACGCCCACCACGACGTTGCTGAACTGGTGGTTCGTGCGCGAGTGCGGGTACTCGCGGTGCGCCCGGCGGCTGTTGAGGCGCTCCACCCGCAGCCGCAGGCGCAGTTCGTCGTCGTCGATGAGGACGAGGTCCCGGGCGGGGTCGCCGTCCGGGCTGTCGTTGCACGGCACGACATAGGACGCCTCGGGCGCGAACAGCGTGAGCCAGGTGTCGAGATCCCAGGCGTCGAGTAACTGGGCCTCCAGGCAGAGGAAGTCCTCGATCCGCGACCGACCGAGCGCGTCCAGGTCGACGACCTCGTCGGGTCGGACCGGCCAGGTCGGCCAGGTGGGTTGGGCCGGCTGCGCGGTCTGGGCCGCCTCGGCGGGCCGGGCGGCCGGACTGGCCGGGGCACCTGTGGTCGTGGTCATCGGGACTCCCTCTCCCCGTAGCCGGCCGTGCCCATCTGCTGGCTCCAGCGTCGCCAGAAGGCGCGCATCTGCGCCTCGTCGTTGGCCGCGGGGGTGCGGGCCATCCCGCGGGAGATGTCGTTCCACTCCACGCCGCCGCTGGTGAACCCCTGCTGGCAGGACTCCAGCGCCTCCAGGTCGTCCGGGGTGGCGAAACCGGCCGGGCCGAGGAAGGTCAGGAAGCTGTCGAGCCGGCGCTGGCGCAGCTGGGCGAGCTCGTCGCGGGGCGCGAGCTCCCACGCGGTGACGTCCATCCGGTTGGGTGCCAGCGGCATGAAGGTACGCACCGTGATCGCCATGATGTCGTTGACGACCAGGTTCGGGTAGATCAGCAGGTTGCGGTTGGTGTCGGCCATCCGGCTGCCGCGCACCTCGCCGTGCCGGGAGATCAGGTCGGCGCGCATGCGGGCGATCTCCTCCCGGGAGTCCTCGCCGAACAGCGGCTCCCACTTGGCGATCGGCCGCCCCCAGGGGGCCCGGTACTCCAGCACGGCGTGCCCGTTGCCCAGGTCGTAGGAGGTGCCGTTCACTCCGCCGGCGAGGTCGGTGCCCAGCGCCAGCAGGTACTTGAAGTAGGTGTCGTGGGTGGAGACGRCGTGGTAGCCGTCGATGCTGTTCTCGGCGAGCAGCTTCCAGTTCGCCTCGATGCAGTACTCGTTGGTCCCCTTGATGATCTCCATTTCCCCGTCGGTGGAGTCGATCACCAGGTCCAGGTACTCGATCGCGCCGGCGAGGTAGCTGACCAGGTCCTCGATGTCCGGGTCGAAGCTGGCGAACACGAACCCCCGGTAGCTTTCCACCCGGGCCACCGGCCTGAGGGACAGCGCGGCCAGATCGAGCTCCCCGCCGTACGCGTCCCGGTCGGGGATCCCCATCAGGCGTCCTTCGGAGTCGAAGGTCCAGGCGTGGTAGAAGCACGAGAACGCCTTGGCGTTGCCGGCCGGCTGCCGGCAGACCACCGCGCCCCGATGGGTGCAGGTGTTGTGGAAGACGTTTATCCGGCCGCTCTTCGCCCCACGGACCATGAACACCGGCCGGCCGCCGATCGGCCGGCGGACATAGTCTCCCGGCCTGGACACCTCGGACTCGTGGCCGACGTAGAGCCACGAGTGGCTGAACACCCGGTCCAGCTCCGCGCGGAACACCTCCGGTGAGGTCATCGTCGAGCGATGGACGCGGAACCGGTGCTGGTCGGTGTCCTCGTCGACCAGCGGAAATCGGTTGTCGGTAGCGGGCGCCGCGTCGAGCAGCGCCGTCGACACTCTTGGTAATTCTGATGTTCTCGATATGGAAGTCACGGGATCATCTCCGCGGGAAGATCACGAACGGACGGCGGACGGGCGCGCCAGGAAACGGCGCACGATCTCGGAGAAGTCGTCGGCACGCTCGATCTGCGTCCAGTGCCCGCAGCGGGCGAAGACCGCCAGGTCGGCGTCGGGCAGCAGGCGGACCATGTTCCAGGCGACCTCGACCGGGACGACCTTGTCCTCCCGTCCGTGCACCAGCAGTGTCGGGGTGGTGATGGTGACGACCTCGTCCGCCTCGATGGCGAGCTGGCTGCCGGCGTGGCGGGGGCTGAAGAACATGTCGCGGTAGGCCTCGAAGGCGCCCGGGGCGACGCTGGCCTCGTGCCGGATCCGCACCAGGTCGTCGGTGATGATGGTCGGGTCGACCGCGAAGCAGTCGAGCAGCAGCCGGCGCATGTTCTCCAGCGACGGCTCGTACTCCCGCAGCGCGCGCAGACCCTCGGTGGGCGTCATCCCCACGCCGGGGACACCCATCAGCACCATCCGGCCCAGCCGTTCGGGGTGCTGCGAGGCCATCCCCAGCGCGATCCGCCCGCCAAGCGAGTTGCCGACCACCGACACCCGCTCGAGCTCGAGCGCGTCCAGCAGCGCCCAGGTGTGGTCGATCCAGGTGGCCAGCGAGTAGTGGATGTCGGCGGGCCGTTCGGTGTGGCCGAAGCCGACGATGTCGGGGGCGATCACCCGGAACTGCTGTGCCAGCACGGGGATCGTCAGACGCCAGTTCGCCCACGCCGAGACCCCGGGCCCGGATCCGTGCAGCAGCAGCACCGGGTCCCCGGAGCCGAGGTCGTGGTAGTGCGTCGGGATGCCACCGGCGTCGACCGTCCGCCCGGTGGCCTCGTCGGTGACCGTCGTTGCGCTCACAGACCGGCCTTTCCCTCGAAGATCGCGAAACACTTGTTGGAGTTGAAGACGTCGGTGACCACGAAGGTGGACCAGCTCAGCGGCATGCCGAGCTCGTCCATGGCGCCGGCCAGGCAGAACCAGTTGAGCATCTCGTGCTGTCCGGCCCGCACGATCTGAGCACTGGTGACGCTGGTCCACGTCGCGTAGTCGCCCCGCACGAACGCCTCGTACAGCCGCAGGTCGGCCGCGGTGTCGGGGCGCAGGTGCCAGGAGGCGTCGGTGAGGAACGCGTGCGACCAGCTGGACGAGGCCACCAGGGCGATCCGCTTGTTGCCGTGGTTCAGCGCGCGCGCCACCGCCCGCCCGAGGTCGAAGCAGCGCGCCGGGGACGGGCCGACCGGGTCCAGCTGCTCGTCGCGGATCTCGGCGAACCGGGCCAGCGCGCCCCGGCGGGCGATCGCGTGCTGGCCGTAGCAGYTCACCGTGATCGGCAACAACCGGTAGGGGAACTCGGTACCGGCGTGGTCGTAGTCCAGGAACAGCTGGGTGTTGACGATCGCGTGGGGGAAGTGGGCACCGACCCGCTTCCGGTAGGAGTAGGCGACGTCGAAACCGTCCTGGAGCAGGTCGTCGGTGAGCGCCCGGGCCGCGGCGGCGTCGGAGCGCAGGGCGAACGTCATGTCGTCCGGCCGGCCCCAGGCGTTCGGGCTGCCCCGTTCGTTCATCAGCGCGAACGGGTGCACCTCGGTGTCGTCGTAGGCCAGCACGCAGAAGGGCGGTATCACCTCCTCCCGGAAGTTCTCGTACTGGTCGTCGCCCCACACCACGAGCAGGTCCGGCTGGAAGGCGTCGAGCGCGGCCCGGCACCGGGCAAGGCCCGCGCGCAGCTCGCGGCGGTGCTCGGCGGCGGCCGCGACTCCCTGGTCGTCAGCCCACTCCCGGCGCATCAGCTCCGGCCAGGACGCCGGATCCTTCTCCGCCTCGGGGATGTCGGGATCCTGCAACGTCCACCGCAGCAGCCCGGCCATGTGCTCGTCGGTGCCGGCGAGTAACGGATAATGGGTCAGCCCGAGCCCGAGAAACTCCGCCATGTCTCACTCCTTTGGTTCGCCCGGACGGCCCGTTGGCACGAGCCGTCTGTCCAGGCCGATGAGCTCGAGCGCGTTCTGCCGGCCGATGGCGGCCCGCAGGCCGGCGGTCAGCCGCTCGTGCGGCCCGGCGAGCACCGCGCCCGCCGGGCTCTCCCGCGCTGCGAAGGGATAGTCGGTACCGAGCAGGACGTGCTCGGCGCCGAAGCGCGCCACCGCCAGCAGCAGGCTGTCCACGTCGTAGGTCAGCGAGTCGCTGTAGAACGAACGGGCCAGCGCGCTCGGTAACTGGTCCGCTGGCAGCGCCGGATCGCTGATGAGCCGGCCCCGGTCCAGCCGGGGCAGCAGCCACGGCAGGCAGCCACCGCCGTGCGCCAGGCACAGCCGCAGCCCCGGCCGGCGTGCGGGGGCACCGCCGGCCAGCAGGCCTGCGATCGCGATCCCGGTCTCGGACGGCATGCCGGCGCCGAAACCCACCCCGAGCCGGGCCAGCCGCGGATCCAGCGTCGAGTCGGCGGGATGCACCAGCACCAGGGCGCCGAGCTCCCCGGCGGCGGCGAAGAACGGGTCGAACTCGGGGTCACCCAGCTCGGCCTGGCCGACCCGGGTGCCGATCTCGACACCGAGGAAGCCCAGCTCCCGCACGCACCGGTACAGCTCGGTGACGGCCGCGGCGGGATCCTGCAACGGCACCGCGCCCAGGGCGCGGAAACGCCGGGGGTACTCGGCGACCAGCGAGGCGAGGAAGTCGTTCTGCGACCGCGCGAGGACCGCCGCGCCGCCGGCCGGGGCGTCATGACAGAAAGTGATCGGGATCGGGGACAGCACCTGCACCGCGACGCCTTCGGCGTCCATGTCGGCCAGCCGGCGCCGCGCCGACCAGCAGCGGTCGTCGATGTCGCGGTACGGCCGCCCGCCGACGAGGATGCGCGCCCGGGTGTCGCCGAGCCGTTGGACGCAGGGCCAGCCCCGCCAGCCGTCACGGCTGGCGAGATCGGGCAGCCACGGCGCGATGGCGTGCGTGTGCACGTCGACCAGGCCTGTGTCGACCAGGCCCGCGTCGGGCGGCCGCTCGCCGACCGGCACGTCGCCGGCCACCGCTTCCCCTGCCGCCACCTCGCCTGTCATGGCGCTACCCGCCGCAGGCGTCGTCGGCGGGCGAGGACGGCGTGTTCACGGACGTCCGCTCAGGGGCCGGTCGATAGATGATCAATTGGCACCAGTCCTTCTCCGGGACCGCCAAGGTCTGCCATCCGACTGGCGCAACCATAACTATTCTGCATACATGTTTCAAGCATATATCTGAAGATCAGATCTGCAACGTCCGACTGTGCCCTTATGAACAGCTACTATCAGTGGAGTCTGCCGACAGGAGGCAGCATAATCTTGTTACAAGATTCGGTGATGATCGGATATTCGTCCGATCCATGGGCAGGCCCCTGCCGACCGGAGCACCGCCGGCCGGAGCACCGCCGGCCGGAATGCCACCGGCCGGAGTACCGCCAGCCGGAGTACCGCCAGCCGGGGTACCGATGTGGACCGGGATGTGGACCAGTGGGACGCGGACCAGTAAGGAGCGCGGACGATGCCAGCTGACGCGACGCCTCGAAGTTCTCGCGCGCAGCAGGTCGCGGCGGAGATCGAGGCCTGGATCCTCGCCGAGCGGCTGCCCGCCGGCAGCCGGCTCGGGCTGCGCACCGAACTGATCAGCCGTTTCGAGGTCAGCCCCTCGGTGATGAACGAGGCCCTGGGCATCCTGCGCGAACGCGACCTGATCACGGTCCGGCCCGGGCCCAACGGCGGGGTGTTCGTGGCCAACCCACCGCCCCAGGTCCGTCTCGGCGGTGTCGACCTGTGGCACCAGGGGCTGACCGTCGACCCCGAGCATCTCTTCGAGGCACGCGCCTACCTGGACACGCTCTTCCCACCAGTGGCGCTGCGGCGCGCCTCGCCCGAGGACGTGCGGGCGATGGAATGGGCCCTGCACGACATGCAGGCTGCGACGGACGACCCGCACGCCTATCTGGCCGCGAACATGCGCCTGCACCTGGCCATCGCGCGGGCGTCCCGGATCGAGGTCCTGGTCGGGCTCTACCAGACGATCGTGTCGATCCTCAGCGCCACGCTCACGAAGGCGACGTACGTGGAGGGCAGTGAGGAGCTGCGCCGCCACAACCTGGAGGTGCACGGCAACCTCGTCGCCGCGATCCGGGAGCAGGACATGGTCGCAATGGAGAAGATCGTCGCGCTGCACCGCCAGGACATGGTCCGCATCACCTGACCGGGCGGGCGGACGGGCGCGGCCGGCCAGCGTCCGCGGCATCGCCGCCGGCCGGCCGGCGCCCGGCACGGCGAGGCGTACGACCGGGGCGGAGCGGCATCCGCCCCGTGCCGTCGCGACTGTCCGGTTACGCGAGGTCCGCACCTGTCCATGCCCCCGCGCCAGGTACGTCCGGTAACCGGGGAACCGGAGATGACGGAGCTCGTAGCCGCCGACGTGGCGATCGTCGTGGCCCGCCCCCGCTCTCCCGTCTCCCCTGTGCCGGGCCTGTCCTGGCTTTCGTTTCAGGCGAGCCCGAGCTGACGGGCCAGCGTCGTGACGTCCCAGTAGGCGTGGATGGCGGTCGCGCGGCCTTCGGGGTCGACGGTGAAGACGTCGGTGCCCGCCAGGTCGAACGCCCGGCCGGTGGGTGGCACCCCGGGCGGGAAGCCCTCACCGGTGTGAGTCCCGATCATGCGCCATTCCTGGGCGACACGACCGGTGATCTCGTCGACAAGGGGATCGCCCACCGCTTCGAAACGCAGGTCGGGAAACCCCTGCCAGGCCGCCTGGAAGAACCCGTGTGCCCCTTCGAGATCGGTGATGTCGGCCGGCAGCGACGGGTCGACCCACCTGAAACGGCCTGCCAGCAGACCGGGGACAACTTCCAGATCCCGCCCGTTCCAGGCGGCGAAGTAGCGTCCCGGATACGTGGTCAGGGACTCGCGTATCGAGATTCCCATGATCCCTCCTCGTTGACTGGTCATGGCACCACCGCTGTCCGCCCGTCCCAGCGGCATTCCCGTCGCGCGGGGCCGGCGGTAACCGGCCCCGCGCGACGGGAGACCTGCGAGCCATGGACGTCGGACGGCTCACTGACGACCAGCGCCCCAACCGGCCGGCAGGAACATCCGTCCCGTCCGCGCGCACACGTCACATGGCGCTCGGGGTCAGCTGCTGGACGCGTCGAGATAGATCGTCTTGAGGACCTGGAAGGCGTGCAGCCCCTCCGGGCCGAGTTCGCGGCCGATCCCGCTCGACTTGATCCCGCCGAACGGCGCGGTGGGGTCGTTGACGTAGGCGTTGATCCCGATCGTGCCGGACTGGACCTTCCGGGCGAGCGCGGTGCCGCGTTCCGGATCAGCCGTCCACACCGATCCGCCGAGGCCGTAGTCGGTGTCGTTCGCGATGGCGACGGCCTCCTCCTCGGAGGAGTACGGGATCACCGCCAGCACCGGCCCGAAGATCTCCTCCTGGGCGATGGTCTGCTTGTTGTCCACGTCCGCGAAGACCGTGGGCTCGACGTACCATCCCCTGTCGAGGTCCTTGGGCCGCTTGCCGCCGGTGGTCAGCCGGGCCCCTTCGCTCTCGCCCTTGGCGATGTAGGACTCCACCCGCTCCCGCTGCCGGGACGACACCAGCGGACCCAGCTGGGTCGCCGGGTCGAGCGGGTCCCCCACCGCCAGCGAGCTGGCGAGCCCGGTGATGGTGTCGACGACCTCCTGGTATCGGCGCTGGGGGGCGAGGATCCGCGTGCCGAGCCAGCAGATCTGGCCGTTGTTGAGCAGGGTCGAGGCGAAGAAGCTCTGGATGTTGGCCGCCAGGTCGGCGTCGTCGAGCACGATGGCGGCCGACTTGCCACCCAGCTCAAGGGTCACCGGCCGCAGCAGCCGGCCGCAGGTCTCGGCGATCGCGCGCCCGGCGGCGGTCGACCCGGTGAAGGAGACCTTGTCGACCCCGGGATGGGAGACGAGGTAGGCACCGACCTCGCGGCCGCCGGGGACGATGTTGAGCACGCCCGGGGGCAGCCCGGCCTCCAGCGCGGCCTCACCCACGAGGAAGGCGTCCAGCACGGTCTCCGGCGCAGGCTTGATCACGACGGTGGAGCCGCTGRCCAGCGCCGGCGCGATCTTCAGGAAGGAGATCGCCTGCGGCACGTTCCACGGAACCACGGCGCCGACCACACCGACGGGCTCACGGATGACCAGGGAGCGGCCGCCCAGAATGCCGGGGCGTATCTCCTCCAGGCCGCTCTCCGCGACCAGACCGCTGTAGTAGCGCAGCAGCAACGGCGGGAAGCCCGCTTCGAACTGGTTGGCTAACCAGATCGGCATCCCGTTCTGGACGCTGACCCGGCGCGCGGTCTCCGCGCCGCGTGCCTCCAGCGCGGCCGCGAACCGCTCCAGCGCCTCCGCGCGGCGCGCCGGTGACCACCTGGACCATCCGTCCGGATCGTCGAAGGCGCGGCGCGCCGCCGCCACCGCCAGGTCGATGTCCCGTTCGGTCCCCTCCGGGACGCTGCCCACCCGCTCCTCGGTGCTGGCCGAGTGCACGGGGATACTGCCGTTCGAGGCCGGCGCCTGCCAGCCGCCGTCGATGTAGAACTGGTCGTAGTCGATCGTCGTCGTCATTGCATTCTCCTCACGAGAACGGAATCCTGTGCGGGCCGCCGCGCTTACTCCCGCCACGTTCACTCGTGGACAAGAACGATCTTCACCGCCTCGCCGCGGTGCTGCGCCGCCACGGCTTCGTTGATCTGTGTGAACGGCACCGTGGTGATCAGCTTGTCGAAGGGGAACTTCCCGGCCTGGTGCAGCGCGAGCAGCTCGGGGATGAACCGGTCCGGGTCGCTGTCGCCCTCCACGATCCCGTAGATGGTCACTCCCAGCACCTGGGCCTGAATCAGGTTGAGCGACAGCGCGGCCGTCGGGTCGGACGGGACGCCGAGAATCCCCAGGGACGCGTGGGGCGCCAACGACAGCAACGTCTGCTCGAGAACGGACACAATCGCGGTCGTGTCGACCGCGTAGTCCACGCCGCCAGGGATGATCGCGCGAACCTGCTCGGACAGCGGCCCGGCCGCCGGGTCGATCACATGGGTCGCGCCCAGGGAGAGCGCGAGATCCCGGCGGGACTGGATCGGCTCGACGACAATGATCACCGAGAGCTCGCGGACGACTGCGGCGAGCACAGCGGACAGGCCGACAGAGCCGCCGCCGAGGACCAGCAGCGAGGAGCCGGCCTCGGCGTCGAGCGAGTTCAGCACCGCGCCGGCACCCGTCTGAATGYCGCATCCCAGCGGCCCCAGCAGGGCCAGCGGAGCGGTGGGGTCGGTGACCCTGACCACGTTCCGTTCGTGCGCGAGGGCATGTGTCCCGAACGACGACTGCCCGAAGAAGTTGCTGCCCGCCGTGGTCCCGGCAATGCTCAGCGCGCTGGTCCCGTCGGGCCGGACACCGCTGAAGTTGAAGGCCATGAAATTGTGGCAGTAGGCCGGCGAGTCCTTCTTGCACTGCGGGCACGTCCCGCAGCTGTTGAAGCTCAGGACCACCCTGTCACCTTTCTGGACCTTGGTGACGGCGCTGCCCACCTCGACGACCACGCCGCTGCCCTCGTGGCCGAGAACGCCGGGCAGTGGGAAGGGCAGATGCCCCTCCTTGACCGCCAGGTCGGTGTGGCACAGCCCGACCCCGGCGATCTCGACGAGTACCTCGTCCGCCGCCGGCCCGTCGAGGGAGAGCTTGTCCAGCAAAAACTCTCCACCGACCGCTGTCACCACCGCAGCAGTGATGTCCACCATGCCCGCTCCCTCGTCTGTTCCGCTGATTGCATGTTGTTGACCGCCGAACTGCCGGCCAGCCGAGCTACCGGAGGCGAGCCGGTCGGCCAGGGCTCCGATGTGTCACCGCCGGCCGGCGGGCATCCCGCCGGCCGGCGTCCCGGAAGGATCCGGATCAGCCGTTCTCGGCCGACACCGTCACCCGGACCCCTTCACATTCGCCGGTGATGACGAGMTGGCAGGACAGCCGGGAGTTGTCCTGCGCGCCGTCGGAGAACTCCAGCAGCTCGCGTTCCTCGTCGGTCATCTCGTCGAAGAACGCCTGCGACTCCGGATCGACGTAGACGTGGCACGTCGCGCACGAGCAGCTACCGCCGCACTCGGCGACGATTCCCGGCAGGTTGTTGCGAACCGAACCATCCATCACGGTCTGCCCAGGTGGGACGTCGACCGCGCGTTCGGAGCCGTCGGGCAGAACATAGGTGACTACGGGCATTGCGCGCTCCGTGCTCATCCGATTGTTTCATATGGCTTGCTGACGGCCTGACGTAGTGACAGCTTGTTCTGGTTATGGTTTGTCTGGTAATGGTCTGTCTGGTGGCGGTTTATTTGATGGCGGTTTATTTGATGACAGCGTTGCGAAGCGGCACGGCGGGGTCGGYCAGCCGCACCGGGTCGACCCGCTCGCCACCGGCGATGAACTTCTTGCCGGCCATGAAGTCGCCCGGCGAGTTCGCGGACTCCACCGCCGTGATCCTGCCGTCCGTGTGATGGAACAGGGCGAAGCGCCCCGATGCCGGGTCACCGCGCAGGACGGTACCGGGCGGCGCGGACACGACCCCGGCTATCTTGAGCTTCAGGTCGAACTGGTCGGACCAGAACCAGGGCACCTCCGCGTGGGGGGGCGCCGCGCCGACGATCGCGGCCGCGGCCTGCTTGGCCTGCTCCACCGCGCTGGGGATGCTCTCCAGCCGCAGCAGCCCGTCGATGCCCGGCAGTGGCCGGCGGGTTACGTCCCCGATCGCGAAGATCGCCGGATCGCTGGTGCGTGCCTGGTCGTCGACCAGGATCCCCTGGTCGACGACCAGGCCGGCCGCCGCCGCGAGCTCGTCGCGCGGGACGGCGCCGATGCCCACCAGGGCGATGTCGCACGGCACTCGCGTCCCGTCGCCGAGAAGCACGTCCCTGACCCGGCCGTCCTCGCCGGACAGGCCGACGACCTGCGCCCCGGTGATGATCGTCGTGCCGCGCTCCCGGTGGTACGCCTGCATGATCTCCGACAGCCGGCGGCTCGCCACTCTCGCGAGCACCCGCTCCTCGCGTTCGATGACCGTCACCTCGACGCCGCCCGCCCGCGCCACCGCCGCGACCTCCAGGCCGACGTACCCACCACCGATGATCGCGATCCGGCTCCCGCTGATGACGGCCTTACGCAGGACACGGGCATCAGCGAGGGTGCGCAGGGTGAGAACGCCGGCAAGATCGGACCCGGGCGTCGGCAGCCGCCGGGGCTCGGCCCCGGTGGCGAGGACGAGCACGTCGTAGTCGAGGGCCTGCGCGCTGCTCGTGTGCACGCGGCGCGCCGCGGGATCGATCGACTCGACCGACTCGCCCAGCCGGACGGAGATGCCCTGCTCCTGGTAGAACTCCGGCGCGCGCAGCCACTGCTCGAGATCGCCGTCGATGAACTTCTTGGACAGGGGCGGGCGGTGGTACGGCAGCTCCGTCTCCTGACCGAACAGCACGATCTCACCGGCGAAGCCGGCCTGCCGGAGCAGCCCGACCAGCGTGCCACCCGCATGACCTCCTCCGACGACCACCACCCGGCGGTCGTCGGAGGAAACCTGCTGGTGGGTCACCGCAGCTCCAGACTTACCGGCAGTTTCTTCAGCCCGCCGACGAAGTTCGTCTGGACGACCTTGCGCTCACCGATCAGGCTGACCTTCCTGATACGCGGCAGCAGCTCCTCGAACATGATCTTCAGCTCGAGCTTGGCCACGTGCTGGCCGATGCACATGTGGGGGCCGTAGCCAAAGGCGATGTGCTTGTTCGGCCGGCGGTCGATCCGGAACGAGCCGGGATCGTCGAATATGTCGCTGTCGCGGTTGGCCGACTGGTACAGCAGCATCAGCCGGTCACCCTTCCTGATCTCGCTTCCGTTCAGCGTGTAGTCCTGGGTGGCCTGCCGGGTGAACTGCTTGACCGGGGACGCCCAGCGCAGCGCCTCGTTGACCAGGTGCGGGACGAGCGACAGATCCTCCTGGACCCTTTGCAGCTGGTCGGGATGGAGCGCGAGCTGTTCGAGCGCGCCCGAGAGCGTGCTCGACGTCGTGTCGTGACCGGCCGTGGCGATCGCGATGAACCAGCCGTAGGCGAACTCCTTCGGGTAGAACTCGCCGTCCTCCCCCTTCGCGAGYGCGATGATCGTGGCGAGGTCGTCCCTGGGCTCCTTCCGCCGGTTCTCCACCAGCACGTCGAAGTAGGCGTAGAAGTCCCTGATCGCCGCGGACCACTGCTGCGCGGCCGCCTCCGGGGTGAGCGCCTCGACATCCGCCCGGCGCGCCTCGGGGTCCTCCGTGCCGAAGAACTCCTGGCTCAGCGCCATCATCCTCGGCTCGTCCTCCTCGGGCACGCCGAAGAGGGTCATGATGACGTGCAGCGGATAGAAGAGCGCGAACTCCTTGACGAAGTCGATATTGTTCTCGCCTTCGTGCAGGAACTTGCCGATGGCCTCCCGGGCAAGCTCCCGGATGGTGTCCTCCCACTTCTTCAGGTTCGCGGGACGGAACCACTCGACCGCGACGTCCTTGACCGCGGTGTGCTCCGGCGGGTCAAGGTAGGGGAGGGCGTCGAGAATGCGCAGGCTGCCACCGGTGAGGCTCCTGGTGAACTCGTCACCRGCCTGGTTCTGCAGAATCGGGTTGTGGGAGCCCGGCTGGGCACCACCACCGCTGCTGAAAATGTCCGGCTGCCGCTCGATCTCCAYGATGTCGGCATGCTTGGTGACCAGCCAGACCGGATCGTAGCCTTCCACCCTGACCTGGCCGAGCGGATTGTTCTCGCGCAGCCACTGGTAGGCGGCAAACAACCGGTCCTCGTCGGCGTGCCCCTCAGGTAAGACGATCTGACGAGCGATCTCGTCCGGTATCGGGCGGGCGTTCACAGGTGCGATCGCGACCACGAGCTCTCCTTGTACATGATCTTGAATCCAGGTCCACCGAAGGTGGGAGGATGATCAACGGCCCCCTCTCCTGTCGATGTTGCCCAGAGGCGAACCGCAGGCGACGACGCTGGCGTCTGGTCGGGTCAACGGTAGGCGGCAGAACTGTGTCCTGCATCACCCATAGGGGAAATCCTCGTACCCCTTGCGGATACATGAGGTACCACCTTAGAAACACGATGTAATCACAATCTCTCCCTACGCTACCAAAAGCTCTGCCGAGGACCACCGACCCATGGCGAGGAAGCCCGCGGCCAGGGAGGCAGTCCCGGCCAGCCCGACAGACCCGGGGGAGTTCTCCCCCGCCGACCGGCGCGCACGAGCGGCGCGACGAGGCTCCGTCGACCGGCTGGTCGACCTTGCCACCGGACCCGTCCGACGACGATCCATCACCTTCGGTGAGGGTGACACCCGCCCGAACCACAGCTCCGGTCCCCCTTTGGAGGTAATTCCCGTCTCCCGTCAGTGGTATTCAAATACCCGGCCCGACGCCGCCTTGAAAAAGGCCGTTCGTGCCAGTACATTTGCCCTCCGGCGCGCCGGCGTTTTCCGGGCGGGCAGCCAGGAAGATCCTGTCATCTACTCCCTGACGAGCAGCGGCCCTGCTCGCTTCCTGATCGAAGAGGGTCATCGGTTCAATGGACGACCAGTTCACTGACGTGACGTACAAGGTCGAGAACGGCCTGGCCTGGATCACCATCAATCGACCGGAACGTTACAATTCGTTCCGGGCCCGCACCGTCGACGAGCTGATCAAGAGCTTCAAGCGCGCCTGGGCCAGCGATGAGGTGGGCGTCATCGCCCTCACCGGCGCCGGCGAGAAGGCCTTCTGCACCGGCGGTGACCAGAAACAGCGTCTGGAGACCGGCGACTACGGGCCGTCGGACAGCGGTCTGTTCGAGGTGGACGCCCTGCACCGGGTCATTCGTGACGTGCCCAAGCCTGTCATCGCGGCGGTGAACGGTTTCGCCATCGGCGGCGGCCACGTTCTGCACCTGTTGTGCGACCTCAGTATCGCGTCCGAGACCGCTCGTTTCGGCCAGAACGGCCCGCGGGTCGGGTCGTTCGACGCCGGTTTCGGCACCGGCTATCTCGCCCGCGTGATCGGTGAGAAACGCGCCCGCGAGATCTGGTTCCTCTGCCGCCAGTACAGCGCCCAGCAGGCCGCGGACTGGGGCCTGGTCAACAAGGTGGTTCCGGCCGACCAGTTGCGGGCGGAGGTCCGCGCCTGGGCGGATGAGATCCTCCTGCTGTCACCCACCTCGCTCAAGGTGCTCAAGCAGTCGCTGAACACCGACACCGAGCACTTCGCGGGAATCGGGCAGCTGGCGTACTCCAACCTCAAGCTGTTCGGTGAGTCCCCCGAGGCCAGGGAAGGTATCACCGCCTTCAACGAGAAGCGCCCGCCGGACTTCTCCGTGTACCGGGGTAACTGAAGTCCCGTCCGCGGCACCGCGGCAAAGCACAGGAACACGACAGCGGTGCCGCGGACGCGGCTTACGGCCCTCATKACCGCGGGCGCGCAGCGGACAGCAGCGCCAACACGGACAAGGCCACCAGAAGCCCCCGAAGCAACCAGAAAAAGCCCCAGGGGGCTCCACCAGGGCCGACAGGACCCCACTAGAGGGCCAACAGAGTCGGCAGAGCCGACAAGGGACACCCATGGCTGACAGCTCGAAGTCCATCTACTCACCCGACGTGCTGCAGGGAAAGCGGATTCTCATCACCGGCGGTGGGACCGGCCTCGGCCGGGGAGTGGCGGCTCACCTGGTGCAGCACGGCGCCGAGGTCCACCTGTGGGGACGCAGGCAGGCCGTCCTGGAGGATGCCGCCGCGCAGGCGTCGGCCTCCCGGCCGGGCAGCGTCCAGGTGCAGACGGTCGACGTGCGCAGGGCAGATCTCGTCGACGTGGCCATCGCCGAGATCTGGGCCCGGTACGGGCCGTTGACCAGCGTCGTCAACAATGCCGCGGCGAACTTCATCGCGCCGACCGCCAGCCTGAGYGCGCGCGCCTTCGAGGCTGTCAGCTCGACCGTGATGAACGGCTCCTTCAACACCACCCACGCCGCCGGCCGCCGGTGGATCGCCGAGGGGCTGCCAGGAGCGGTGCTGTCCATGCTCACCACCTGGATCTGGACCGGCTCCGCGTTCGTGGTCCCCTCCGCGATGGGCAAGGCCGCCGTGCACGCCATGACCATGTCGCTGGCGGTCGAGTGGGCCCGCTACGGCATCCGCGTCAACGCCCTCGCGCCCKGGCCCATCCCGACGGACTACGCCTGGGAGATGCTCAACCCCACGGACAGGAGCTCGGTCGGGGCGACCCAGGCCGACCAGATCCCGATGCGCCGCGTGGGCACCGTCGAGGAACTGGCAAACCTCGTGATCTTCCTCCTGTCGGACGCCTGCGACTACCTCACCGGCGAGACGATCGCGATGGACGGGGGGCAGAAGCTGGCCGGCCCGGGCACGTTCGCGGGCCTGACCACCCTGAGCGACCAGGACTGGGCGGACATTCGCGAGCGCAGCCAGCTGGCGAGCGCGCAGAGCAAGGCCCAGCGCAACGTCTGACGGGTGCCTCCCCTCCTGTCCCTCCTCGAACCTGAAAGAATGCCCCCGGACGGCGATTTTCCGGGGGCGTTCTTTCGTTTTCTCGGCTTCTCGAACTCGCTTTCCCGCTGAAACCTCCCCGTTTTTCGCGCCGCCGGTCCGCCTGCCGGCCAGGCGTCCGACGGCGTGTCCTTCCGACCGTCTCCCTCGGCTGTCCCCTACCGGCCGGTGAACCGTGGCGGCCGGCGTGTCCTGAACGCCGTCAGGGCCTCGGTCATGTCCTCGCCGCGCGTCAGCAGCGCCTGGCCGCGGTTCTCCAGCTCAAGTGCCGCCGCGAAGGAGGCGTTCTCCAGGTTGTGCTGCAGCGCGCGCTTGGACATGCGAATACCGGCGGGCGAGTTGCTGGCGATCTGCCTCGCCACCGTGAACGCCTCCTCCAACAGCGTCTCCGACGGCACGAGCCGGTTCGCCAGCCCGATGCGGACCGCCTCCTCGGCCTCGACGGTACGCACGGTGTAGGCGATCTCAGCCGCCCGGCCGGGCCCGACCAGCCGCGTCAGCTGCCACGAGGTGCCCAGGTCCCCGATGGACAGCCCGAGCCGGACGAACGGGGCGTTGAACTTGGCGGTCGGCGCGACCAGGCGGATGTCCGCGGCGAGCGCGAGGGCCAGCCCGCCTCCCGAGGCCGCCCCGTGGATGGCCGCGATCACGGGGAAGGGAAGGCCGCGGATCGCCGCGA
Organism: Protofrankia sp. BMG5.30; assembly: GCF_001983005.1. Taxonomy (NCBI): domain Bacteria; kingdom Bacillati; phylum Actinomycetota; class Actinomycetes; order Frankiales; family Frankiaceae; genus Protofrankia; species Protofrankia sp. BMG5.30. The sequence continues at coordinate 160,100 of NZ_MOME01000015.1, forward strand.
AACCTCCGGCGGCCACCTCCTGGAAACGCAGGAACTCACGCACGCCCATGGTGGCGATGACGCCGATCTCGTCCAGGTCGAAACCCGCGCAGAACGCGCGGTCGCCCGACCCGGTGAGGATCAGCGCCCTGGCGTCGGTGTCCCGCAGCGCGTAGGCGACGGTGTTGAACTCCTCGAACATCTTGACCGTCAGCGAGTTCATCCGGGTGGGACGGTTGACCGTCAACAACACGCTGCCGCCCTCAAGGGGCTCGAGTGTCAGCGTCTCCAACTTCGGTGGCTCGAACTGGAGCATGAAACCGCCTTCCCCACTGTTGGTCCGATCCGTCGTCACCGGCCTGGAAACGGCCGGCCCGGCAACAGCTGGCCCGGCAGCGGYTGGCCCGGGAACAGGAGCGCCGGTGTGCCCCAGCGCGTCGGCGTACTCCTGCCTGAGAGCCTCGAGGGCCGCCGGGATATCGATCTCCTCGTCCCTGGTGAGCACCACCTGGCCGCGGTTCTCCAGCTCCAGGGCGGCCGGGTACGAGGACACCTCCATGTTGGCCTGCAGCGACCGTTTGGACAGCTGTATGCCGCCGGCCGGGTTGGCGCGGATGAGCTCGGCCATGGCGATGGCCTCGGCCAGCAGGCTGTCCGCCGGGACGATCCTGTTGACGAGACCGATCTCCTCGGCCTCCTCCGCTCCGACGAAACGCGCGGTAAAGGCGATGTCGGCGCTGCGTCCGGGGCCGACGATGCGCGGCAGCAGCCAGGAGGAGCCCATGTCCCCGGCGGACAGGCCGATGCGCACGAAGGCGGCGTTGAACTTGGCCGACGGCGTGGCCAGCCGGATGTCGGCGACGAGCACGAGTGACATCCCGCCGCCCGCGGCGGTGCCGTTGATCGCCGCGATCACCGGGATCCGGATCGAGCGGACCGTCGCCAGCGCCCGGGCGGCACGCTCCTGGCGTACGAGCATGCCCATGGGCGACAGGCTCGACAGCTCCTCGGCGTCGTCGAGGTCGTAGCCGGCGCAGAAGGCCCGGTCCCCCGCGCCCGTGATGATCAGGACGCGCGCGTCGAGGTCGCTGTCCACCGCCAGGGCCAGGTCCTCGAGTTCCTCGAACATGCGCACCGTCATCGCGTTCAGCCGCTCCGGACGGTTCAGTGTGGCGACGACGATGCCGTCCGTGGGACGTTCGATCCGGATGGTCTCGAACGCCGTCTCCTCGAGGCTCCCCACAGTTCTTCCCCTCAACTGTTCGTGTGCATCTCGCCACGCGGTAAACGCTGGAACCGGTCGGCAGCGGCGCTGTCCGGCGCCCGCGGGCCCGGGCCGGCCGGCAGCCTGAAGGTTCCCGTCCGATACGGCTGAAGATTGTTCTCCCGCCAGAGGTCGGCGATGAAGGTGTGTGACACCGCGACTCCCTCGGAGCGCTGCAGATACCGCGCCATCGCACGGCTCGACCAGCGCCGCAGCCCGGTCTCCGCGGGAGGTGACTGCCGGGTCAGCGCGAGAATCCTCGCACGCACCCGCCCGTCATGAACAGGCGGCGGCGCGGGCCGCGGCGCGTCGTAAAGTCCCTCGATCCCGAGCCTGGCGAAACGGGCCGGCCACAGGTACACGGTGGGTGGCGACACATGCAGCAGAGCGGCTATCGCGCGGGCCGACATACCTTCGTCCCACCACAGAACCATCCGCGCCCGGTCGGCAACCGCCCGTTCCTCGACCGAACCGCGAACCAGCATAATCAGCTCTGATCGCTGTTCGTCGGTCAACGTATAACGATTCACTGCCATGGAAAAAATCCCGTCAGAATCCGAGGAGCAAATCCACTGCCGTTACGGATACCGGCCCACCCCGACGGCGGGCTGACCGGTCGACCGGGCCGGYTGTCAGACGAATTTCGGCGGACGCTTCTCCAGGAACGCCGCCAGCCCCTCTTTTGCTTCGCCCGACTCGAACAGCTCCTGTTCCTGGGCGACTTCGTAGGCGAAGCCCGCCGGCAGCGGCAGGTCGAACGCGGCGTCGACCGTCCGGACCACGGCGTGCAGGGCGGGCTGTGACAGTCGGCGCAGTTCGGCAGCGAGTTTGAGCGCCTCCTGCTCGGCCTGCCCGTCCGCGACGAGCCGGTCGACGAGGCCGATCGCGTGGGCTTCCGGCGCGGGCACCTGCCTGGCCGTCAGCATGATGTCGAGGGCCCGGCCACGGCCGACGAGCCGAGGCAGCCGCTGGGTGCCGCCCGCGCCGGGGATCAGGCCGAGCCTGGCCTCGGGCAGACCGAGGCGCGCCCCGGCCCCGGCAATCCGCAGCGTGCACGCCATCGCGAGCTCAAGCCCACCGCCAAGGGCCAGCCCGTCAATGGCCGCGATCGTGACGCGGTTCGGCGCGGCAAGTCGGTCGAGCACGCCACGCAGCTCGTTGCCATAGGCCAGGAAGGACTCGGCGTCCACCCCGGACATGTGCTTGATATCCGCGCCGGCGGCGAAGAAACCCGGAATGGCGGACGTGACGACGGTTATGACGTTGCCCGCCGCGTCCAGCTCGTCCAGCGCGGCGGCCAGCCCTTCGATAATGGGTTTGCCGAGCGCGTTCGCGGGCGGCCGCTCCAGCGTCACACGCAGAACGCCGTCCGCCACGCGATCCCATCTGACGGCCGTGTTACCAACGTCGGGCCTACCAGCGTCGGGCCTACCAGCGTCGGGCCTACCAGGGTCGGGCATTGTGCCATCCTCATCAACAGCTCGTGGATCCGCGGTGGCCACGGACACGACCCGTGAAACGGGTGCCGGCCGCCGCCTGCCATCCTGTGTGGATATCTTTCCGGGTGGAACGTCTTCGGCCGGGCCGGCGGGCCGGTCAGGCCATCGTGAGCCCGCCGCTGACCGACAGCGTCTGACCGGTGATGTAGCCGCTGTCGTCGGAGGCGAAGAACGCGACGGCCGCTGCCACGTCGCTCGGCTGCGCCAGGCGGCGCAGGGGCACCGACCGCGTCATTCCGGCGATGACCTTCTCGGCGTCCTGGCCGGCGTTGTCGGCGAACTTGCGCAGGGCGGGCGTGTCGGTGGGGCCGGGGCAGACGGTGTTCGCGGTGACCCCCCTGGTGGCCACCTCGCGGGCGAGCGTCTTGGTGAAGGCGATGATGCCGCCCTTGGCGCCGGAGTACACCGCCTCGAGCGAGGAGCCGACCCGGCCCGCGTCGGAGCCGATGTTGATGATGCGCCCCCAGCCCCGCTCCAGCATGCCGGGTACCACGGTCTTGGTGACCCGCAGCGCCCCCTTGAAGTTGATTTCCAGGATGCGGTCCCAGAACTCCTCGGTGGTGTCGACGAACTTGAGGAAGTCGTCCCAGCCGGCGTTGTTCACGGCGATCTCGACCGGGCCGAGCTCGCCGGTCACCGCCTTCACCCCGGCCTGGACGGAGGCGGTGTCCGTCACGTCCACGTGGACGGCGATGGCCTTGCCGCCGGCAGCGTTGACGGCCGCGGCGGTGGCCGTCGCCGCCTCGAAGTTGAGGTCGGCGACGGCGACCTGGAAACCCCTGGCCCCGAGCGTCCGCGAGATGCCCTCGCCGATGCCCTGCGCGCCGCCGGTGACGAAGGCGACCCGATTGCTCATGTTTGTCTCCGCTGTGCTCGTCGTGTCGTGTGTTCGTCGTGTCGGTGGAAAAGCCGTGCCGCCGGGAAAACCGTGCCGGCGGAAAAGCCGTCAGGCGGCGCTGGACGGCCAGTTGACCGGCCCGGCAATGAGCGAGTGGCTGGTGAGGGTGCGGCCGAGCACCGACTGCGCCTCGCGGGCCGCCTCGATGATCGCGGGCAGCGACAGGCCGGTGGCCACGCCCATCTCGTGGAACATGCTCACCAGGTCCTCGGTGGCGATGTTGCCGGTCGACCCGGCCGGGACGGGGCAGCCACCGAGCTCACCGAAGCTCGACTCGAAGCTGGAGCAGCCGGCTTCCAGCGCGGCGAACGCGTTGGCCAGCCCCTGCCCTCGCGTGTTGTGGAAGTGGGCGGTGACCTCGACGCCGGGCAGCCGTTCGAGCGCCGCGGTGAAGAACTCGCCGGCGTACGCGGGGTTGGCCATCCCGGTGGTGTCACCGAAGCCGACCTCGGTCGCCCCCGCCTCGGCGAACCGCTCCGCGATGTCCAGCACCCGCTTCAGCTCGATCCTGCCCTCGTACGGGCAGCCGAAGGACGTCGCGATGACGGCGGCGCAGCGCAGCCCCTCCGCCCGGATCCGGCCGACCATGACGTCGTTGTCGGCCATCGTCTCGTCGACGGTGCGGTTGACGTTCTTCTTGTTGTGCGTCTCCGACGCGGACACGAAGACCGCGACCTCGTGGAAGAGGTGGCGCACCTTCAGCGCGTTGTCMAGCCCCTTGCTGTTCGGGACGAGGACCATGAGCGACACGTCGTCGGGCACGTCGATGCGCTCAAGTACCTGCACGCCGTCGGCAAGCTGTGGGATCACGTCCGGGCGGACGAAGCTGGCCACCTCGATTCGTTTGAAACCGGCTCGGCCCAGGGCGTTGATGAGCCGGACCTTGTTGTCGGTGGCGATGCGTTCCGGCTCGTTCTGGAAACCGTCCCGTGGGCCGACCTCCCGGATGTGCACACGGTCGGGGCGGTGCGTGCTCATTGTTYGGGCTCCTCTCCGTTCTCCGTGGATCTGTTCCGCCGCGGGCCTGACCGGGCTGCTCAGGATCTGTCCGAGGTAGCCCGCTCGAGGGCTTCCTGATGCTCCGGCGCGGCGATGGCGATCAGGCGCCGGGCACGTTCCACAAGGTCACAGCCACGCAGGTGTGCGGCGCCGTACTCCGTCACGACCACGTCCACGTCCGACCGGGACGTCGTCACCACGCCTGCCTCGAGAGCCGGCCTGATCGTGGACTGAGCCCCGGAACGCGCGCGCAGCGCGATGATGGAACGGGTCCCGGTCAGTGCCGCCGCCCGCGAGAAGTCGACCTGGCCGCCGACCGCCCCGATCAGGACGCCGCGCCGTACCTCGGCTCCGACCTGCCCGGTCAGGTCGACCTCGATGGCCGAGTTGATCGACACCAGCGAACGCAGGTGGGACAGTGTCGCCGGGGCGTGCGTGTAGCTGGCGGGGCGGAACTCGACCGGCAGCTCGACCAGCCGTTCGTACAGTTCGGTGCTGCCGAGCGCCGCGCCGGTGACGATGACGCCCCGGTCGATCTCCTTGCGTGCCCCGGTCAGCACGCCCTTGTCGACCAGGCGCAGGATGCCATCGGAGATCATCCCGGAGTGGAAGCCGAGATCCCGGTGGCCGACGAGACAGTCGAGGACCGCGGATGGAAGCGGACCGACACCCATCTGGAGGGTGTTCCCGTCCTCGACGAGCTGCGCAACGTTGCGCGCGATGGCCTGGTCCGTGCTGTCCGGCGGACGTTCGGGTGCCTGCCGCAGCGGGCGGTCGGTCTCCACCACGGCCGCGAACCGGCTCAGCGGGATCCGTGGCGTGCCGACGGTCGCCGGCATCCGCTGGTTGATCTCGGCGATCAGCACGGGGGTGTGCCGCACGGCGTCGGCGGCGTAGTCCACGCCGACACCGAGCGAGCAGGTGCCGTCGGCGTCCGGCGGCGAGACCTGGACGAAGCCGACGTCACGGGGCAGATGCCCCTCGGCGAACATCCGCGGCAGCGCGGAGTAGTGGCACGGCAGCACGTCGAGGCGCCCGGCGCGGCTGAGCACCCGTAACTCGCCCAGGCCGCCGTAGGAGACCAGACGAAGCGTCTCGGGCAGCTCCCGGGTGAGCCGCTTGTCCCAGCTCAGCCCGCAGAAGGCGCGCCGCGGGCCGAGCCGGTCGATCTGGTCGAGCAGCGCGTGCACCAGCGGCTGCGGTTCCGCGCTCGCCTGGCCCCACCAGACACCGGCACCCGGCGCCAGGTACCTCGTGAGATCGATCATCCGTCGAGCCGCTGCACCAGAGTGGCGGTGCCGAGCCCGCCGCCGCAGCACATCGTGATCAGGCCGAGCTCGGCGTCGCGCCGTTGCATCTCGGCGAGGATCGTGGCAGTCAGGCGCGAGCCGGTGGCGCCGACGGGATGCCCGAGCGCGATGGCCCCGCCGTTGACGTTGACCCGGTCCATGTCGGGCTTGAGCTCGCGTTCCCAGGCGAGTACCACGGAGCTGAACGCCTCGTTGATCTCGATCAGGTCGATGTCGTCGATCGTGAGCCCGTTGCGCTCGAGCAGCTTGCGCGTCGCGGGGATGGGGCCGGTCAACATGATGATCGGGTCGACCCCGACCGTGGTCTGGTCGAGGACGCGGGCCCGGACCTTCAGGCCGTAGCGCTGCGCGGCCGGGCGGGAGGCGAGCAGCACGGCGGCGGCGCCGTCGGAGATCGGTGACGAGCTGCCGGCCGTGATGCGCCCGTCCTCCGGGCGGAAGGAGGGCTTCAGGCCGGCCAGCGTCTCCAGGTTGGTGCCCGGCCGGATGCTCTGGTCGCTGCTACGGGTCTCCCCCGCCAGTTCCAGGGGCACCATCTCGGCGGCGAAGCGGCCCTCGTCGACCGCCGCGACGGCCAGCTGGTGCGAGCGCACCGCGAACTCGTCCATCTCCGTGCGGCTGATCTGCCAGCGGTCCGCGATCAGCTCGGCGCTCTCGCCCTGGTGGACGAAGGAGTACCGGTCGCGCAGCTCCCGCGGCCACGGGTCGCCGTACAGCTCGGAGATCTTGCCCGGCGAGTTGATGGGGACGTGCCCCATGTGCTCGACGCCGCCGGCGATGACCACGTCGTGCGTGCCGGAGCCGATCAGCGCGGCCGCCATGGCGAGCGCGGTCTGCGCCGACCCGCAGCGCCGGTCGAGGGTGACGGCGGGTACCTCGGGCGGGTAGCCGGCCTGCAGCCAGGCGTTGCGCCCGATGTTGCGCGACTGCTCGCCGAAGGGCGCCGTACAGCCGATGACGAGGTCCTCGACCACGTCGGGAGCGATACCGCCGCGGGCGATCAGCTCGGTGTAACAGGCGGCGAGAATCGCGTTGGGGTGGGTGTCGCGGTACCAGCCCCGCTCCGGGTGCGACCTGCCGATGGGTGTGCGGACGGCCTCCGCTATCAGCACCTCGCGGCCGGTGCGCAGGAAGGGGCTCGTGGTCGCCCTGGTCATCACATCACCGTTCCACCGTCGACGGGCAGCACCTGGCCCGTGATGTACGCGGCCGCGTCGGAGGCGAAGAACACGAAACAGCCGGCGATCTCCGCCGGCTGCGCCCAGCGGCCGAGCGGGATTCTCGCCAGCGTCTTCTGCGCCAGCTTCTCGTTGCTGCGGATGTTCTGCGTCATGGGTGTGGCCGCCAGCGGGGCCAGCGCGTTGACCGTGACGTTGCGCCGCGCGAGTTCCTTGGCCAGCGACTTCGTCAGGCCGATGATGCCGGCCTTCGCCGCCCCGTAGTTGGCCTGCCCGATCGTGCCCTGCAGCCCCGCGGCCGAGGTCACGTTGATGATGCGCCCGCTGCCGTCCTCGGGCAGGTACGGCAGGGCGGCCTGGCTGCACACGAAGCTGCCGACCAGGTGGATGTCGATGATCCGGCGGAACGCCTCCTGGGTGAGGTCGGGGAACATCGCCGGTGCGATCGCGCCGGCGTTGTTGACCAGGATGTGCAGGGTGCCGTCGGCGAGCGCCGCCGCGCGCCGGGCGGCCTCGGCGGCGGCCGTGCCGTCGCGGACGTCGAGGGCGAAGGAGTCCGTCGTACCCCCGGTGGCGCGGATCCGTTCCGCCACCGACTTCGCCGCCTGTTCGTCGATGTCGGAGACGAGGACCGCGGCACCCGCGGCCGCGAACGCCTCCGCGACCGCCGCCCCGATCCCGCTGCCCGCCCCCGTCACCAGTGCCGAGCGGCCGTGCAAACCGAACATCAGTAGCTCCTGGGCAGACCGAGAACGTGTGGGCCGAGATAGTTCAGGACCATTTCCTGGCTGATCGGGGCGATCCGCAGCAGCCGCGCCTCCCGGAAGTAGCGCGCGACGGGGTACTCCTCGGAGTAGCCCATTCCGCCGTGCGTCTGCAGCGCCCGGTCGGCCGCCTGGAAACCGGCGTCGGCGCACAGGTACTTGGCGGTGTTCGCCTCCCGGGCGCAGGGCTTGCCCTGGTCGTAGAGCCAGGTCGCCTTGCGCAGCACCAGTTCGGCCGCGTCGAGRTGGGCCAGCGAGTCGGCCAGCGGGAACTGCAGGCCCTGGTTCTTGCCGATGGGACGGCCGAACACCTCGCGCTCGTTGCCGTAGCGGACGGCCTGCCGCAGCGCGGCGCGGCCCAGCCCGAGCGCCTCGGCGGCTATCAGCATCCGCTCCGGGTTCAGCCCGTCCAGCAGGTACCGGAACCCCGCGCCCTCCTCGCCGACCCGGTCCTCCACCGGAATGCGCAGGTCGTCGATGAAGAGCTCGTTCGAGCTGACCGCGTTGCGCCCCATCTTCCTGATCGGCCGGATGTCGACCGCGTTGCGGTCGAGGTTGGTCAGGAAGAGGGTCATGCCGTCGGTCTTCTTCTTCACGTCCTCGTACTTGGTCGTCCTGGTGAGCAGGAGGACCTTCTCGGACTCCAGCGCCTTGGAGATCCACACCTTGCGCCCGTTGACCACGTAGTGGTCGCCGTCCCGGCGGGCGAACGTGGTGATGCGCGTGGTGTCGAGCCCCGCGCCCGGCTCGGTGACCCCGAAGCACACGTGCAGGTCGCCGTTGACGATGCGGGGCAGGTTGCGCTGCTTGAGCTCTTCCGAGCCGTGGACGATGACCGGGTGCATCCCGAAGATCGACAGGTGCATCGAGCTCGCGGCGTTCATGCCGCCGCCGGACGCCGACACCTCTTCGAGCAGGATCGACGCCTCGGTGATACCGAAGCCGTGACCGCCGTACTCCTCGGGCGTGGTGATCCCCAACCAGCCGCCCCTGGCGAACGCGTCGTAGAACTCGGTCGGGAACTCGTGTGCGGAGTCCTTCTCTAACCAGTACTGATCGTCAAACTTGCTCGCGAGTTCGGCGACAGCTTTGCGGATCGTCGCCTGGTCCTCTGTCAGGTCGAAGTCCACGGCAGGTCTCCTGTTCGGCCAGGCACGACAGCTTTTGGATGGAGCGTATCAAAGGACAGACCAAAAAGTCTGTATCAGCTGACGGGCAGCAGAGGCAGTGCCGCGGCCAGCCGCTCGTTCCACACGCCCGGCGCGCCGAAGAGCCGTTTGTTCAGCTTTGCCCGCTTGTAGGCGAGCTGCAGTTCGTGCTCCCAGGTGTAGCCGATGGCGCCGTGCATGGTCAGCGCACTGTCGGCCGCCTGCTCACCAGCGGCCGTGACCTGCGCCTTCGCGGTCGCCGCGTGCAGCGCCGCATCCTCGTTCCCCTGGTCCACGGACGCGGCGGCGAAGTAGACGATGGACCGGGCTGCCTCGACCGAGACCAGGATGGAGGCAGCCGCGTGCTTCACCGCCTGGAACGAGCCGATCGGGACCCCGAACTGCCGCCGCTGCTTGCTGTACTCCACCGCGAGACGCAGCATGCGCTCCGCGGCCCCGAGACTGTCGGCAGCGACGAGAACGGCCGCCCGCAGCGCGGCCTGGGCGAGCACCCGCTCGGCGTCGACGTCCAGCCGCCGGGCGGGAACGTCGGCGAGATCCACATCCGCCACCGAGCGGCTGCGGTCCAGCAGTTCGCGAGCTCTGATCCCCACACCCTCGGTGTCGACGTCGACCAGGAACAACGCCCGCCCCGCGGCCGTGCTCGCCGGAACGACCAGGTACCGGGCGCGGTCCGCGCCGAGGACCGACCGTACGGTGCCGCGCAGGACTCCGATCTCCTGGCCGTCCAGGCCGTCCAGGCCGACCCGGTCGGCCTCCACCTGGACAACCGGGCCGGGCTCGTCCGGCGGCCTGTCGGCGTCCACGGCGAGAGCCGCGAAGCTACCGTCGGTGAGCACCGCGGCGGCCCGCCCCGGCAGGCCGGTCAACGCCTCGACGGCGAGCACCGACGCCGTCCACGCGCTGGACGGGGCGCTGTGACGCCCCAGCCGCTCGGCCGTGAGCGCGAGCTCCAACAGGCCGCCGCCCTGGCCGCCGTACTCCTCCGCGAACCCCACGGCCAGCCAGCCCTCCGAGACGAACAGCCCCTCGAAGGTGGCGGCGTCACCGGCGCCGAGCCAGTTGTGCACGGTCTCGGCGGGGGCAAAACGGTCCAGCCACTCGCCCAACGAGTCCCGGAACATCTCCTGCTCGTCGGCCAGATCCCACCGCATGCCCGCTCCTGTCATGCTCGTCCATGATTGCCCTGCGCACGATGTTCGGATGGTAACTTAGGTCTGACCAATAGACCATCGATAGAGAGAATCACATGGCCGACGCGTTGAAGAAGGATCGATCGGCGATCCGGCTCGCTCCCATGGAGGTCCCCAAGRCATCGGACGTGCTGGCGAACGAGCTTCGCGAGCGCATCCTCACCGGCGAGTTCACCGAGGACACACCGCTTCCACCAGAGCGTGAGCTGGTCACGCAGACCCGGATGAGCCGTTCAACCGTCCGGGAGGCCCTGCGCATCCTTGAGGTTCAGGGCCTGGTCCGGATCAAGGCCGGTCGGGCCGGTGGCGCCTTTGTCCAGCGGCCGAGCAAGGACGCGGTCGAGACCTCGGTGAGCCTGGTGATCAGAGGCCAGCAGATCCGRCTGGCCGCGCTGCTGGAGACCCGCGAGGCCATCGAGCCGTTCTGCGCCCAGCTCGCCGCCCGGTACCGCACGGAGGACGACCTGAAGGTGCTCGATGCCGCCAACGAGGCCATCGCCGACACCGGCAGCACGCTGGCGGCGTTCCTGCAGGCCAACGTCGACTGGCACGTGGGCGTGGCCACCGCCAGCCACAACGAGTTGCTGATCGGCCTCATGACCGCCCTGTCGCGGGCGATCTACACGGCCACCGAGAACGAGCGGTTCATCAACGACGAGGTGCGACGGCTGGCGGCGAAGGCGCACGTGTCCATCACCAGGGCCATTCGCGCGCGGGACCCCGAGGCCGCGGTACGCCGGATGAACCGTCACGTCCACTCCTACGCCCAGGCGGTCCTCGAGGTCGAGGAACGCACCGAGATATCGGTTCCCAACAACGGGGCGTGACAGGCTCTMGTCAGCCTGCCACGGCCCCGTCGTCACACGCCGGTCCATACCGGGCTCAGGCGTCCAGCCCGACCGCCGCGCGGATCTCCTCCACCGCGTCCGGGTTCTCCGCGCCGGAGAGGTCCCCGGGATCCCGGCCCAGGGCCRCCGCCCGCACCGCGCGCCGCAGTATCTTCGCCGACCGCGTCTTGGGCAGTTGCGACACCCGCCGGACCAGCCCCGGGGCGAAGGGCTTGCCGAGCTCGGCCGCGACCATCTCCCGCAGCTGCGCCGAGACGTCCTCCGTCGCGTCCGGACGGGGAACCCAGAACGCCCAGACGGCCTCGCCCTTCTTCGGGTCCGGGACGCCGACCGCCGCCGCCTCGGCCACCGCCGGATGGGTGATCATGACAGATTCGACCTCGGCCGGTGCCAGGCGCTTGCCCGCCACGTTCATGACGTCATCGGAGCGGCCCAGGATGAACCACTGCCCGTCCTTGTCGACCAGGGCGAAGTCGCCGTGGCGCCACAGGCCGGGGAAGGTCGACCAGTACGCCTCAAGATAGCGGGCCTCGTCCCGCCACACCCCGCGCGTCATCGCCGGCCAGGGCTGACGGCACACCAGCTCGCCGACCTCACCGCGCACCGGCTGTGCCCGGTCGTCCACCACGTCGACGTCCATGCCCAGCGACGGGCCGCCCAGCGAGCAGCTGCGGATGGGCTCGACCGGGTACGGCGCGAGGAAGGATCCGCCGACCTCGGTGCCGCCCGAGAAATTGATGATCGGGACCCGCCCTCCGAAGACGTCCCTGRCCAGCCATTCGTAGGAGTCGGGGTCCCATGGCTCGCCCGTCGAGCCGAGCACGCGCACCGACGACAGGTCGAAGTCGTCCAGCGAGATCTTCTCGCTGGAGCGCAGCGTGCGGATCAGCGTCGGCGAGACCCCGAGCATGGTGACGCGGTGCCGGTCCACCAGGTCCCACAGGCGGTTGGTGTCGGGCACGTCGGGCGAGCCCTCGTAGAGCAGCAGCGTCGCGCCGTTGGCGTGCGTCCCGAAGATCGACAATGGGCCCATGATCCAGCCCATGTCCGTCACCCAGCAGAACACGCCTCCCGGGCCGACGTCGAAGGAGTAGGCGACCTCGCTGGCCACCTTCACCAGGAAGCCTGCGTGAGTGTGGACGGCGCCCTTGGGCCGGCCCGTCGTCCCGGAGGTGTACGCCAGCAGCAGGGTGTCGGTCGCACGCAGCGCCTCGGCCTCGCCAGCGCCATCCGGGCCGGCGTTACCCGGGCCGGCGTCATCCGGGCCGGTGAGCAGGTCGCTCCACTGGACATCCCTGGTCGCGGAGGTCTCCGGGGCGTCGTCGAGGTTGCCGACGACGACGACGTGCTCCACCGTCGGGCAGGACCGCAACGCCTCGTCGAGCAGCGGTTTCATGGCCACCGCGCGGCGGCGCCGGATGGTGCCGTCGGCGACGACGACCGCCCTGGCGTCGGCGTCCTGGATACGGGAGGCGATGGCGGAGGGTGYGAACCCGGAGAACAGCGGCACCAGGACCGCGCCGATGCGGGCGACCGCGTAGGAGGCGACGACGGCCTCGGGGATCATCGGCAGGAACAGGGCGACCGCGTCGCCCCTGCCGATCCCGAGCCGGCGCAGGCCGGCGCTGACCCGCTCCACCTGCCGGGTGAGCTCACGGTAGGTCACCGTCGTGGTCGTGCCGTCCTCGGCCGTGTGGATGACGGCCGGCCGGTTCGCGACCGAGGCGTCACCGTCCCAGCGCCCCAGGCAGGCGTCGACGATGTTGAGCTCGCCGCCCACGAACCAGTCGGGATGCTCGATACCCGCGGAGATGTCGACCACCTGCGAGTACGGCGTGCGGAAGGGCAGGCCCAGGTCCTTGACCACGGCGTCCCAGTACCAGCCGATGTCGCGCACCGAGCGCTCGCGCAGCTCGGCCAGCGATGACAGGCCGTGCGCCCGCGCCAGCCGGGTGACGTTGGCGTTCTCGATGTACTCCGAGGTGGGGGTCCAGGTGTACCCGGCCCCGGCGTGTTCGGTCCCGGTGTGCCCGGTCCCGGTGTGCTCGGTCCCAGTATGCTCGGTCACGGTCAGCTCCGGGGCATGTCGAGGATACGCTCAGCGACGATGTTGCGCTGGATGAAGGTGGATCCGCCGGCGATCGCGGTGCCGCGGGCCTGGTAGGCCAGCCGGAGCCAGCGCGTGCTGTCCAACTGCCTGTCATCCGGGGAGAACTGGCCGCCCAGCGGCTCCAGCGAGAGCCGGAAGTCGGCCAGATCCTCGACGAGCGGGCAGAAGTAGAGCTTGCCGATCGAGGTGACCGGCCCGGGCGGGCCGTCGGCGGCGGCGAGCGTGACCACCCGCTGGCCGATGAGATAGTGGATCAAGGCGCGCCCGTAGAGGTCGGCGACCTTCTGGCGGATCGCCGGGTCCTCCCCCAGCGGGCGCCCGTCGTCGCCGGTGCGCCGGCTGATGTCGGCGATGATGGTGTCGACGGCGCGCTTGGTGTTCACCCGGCCGGTGGCGATGGCGACCCGCTCGTAGGACAGCGTGGCCATCGCGACCCGCCAGCCGCCGTCCACCTCGCCGACGACCCTGTCGTCCGGGACGAAGAYGTCGTCGAGGAAGACCTCGTTGAACTCGGCCTCACCCAGCATGTGCGCGAGCGGACGGATGGTGACGCCGTCGGCGTCCATCGGCAGCAGGAAGTAGGTGATCCCCTTGTGGCGCGGCCCGCCGCCGGTGCGCGCGAGCAGGATGCCGTTGGCGGCGAGGTGCGCCCGGCTGGTCCAGATCTTCTGGCCCTGGAGCAGCCAGCCGCCGTCGACCCTGGTCGCCCTGGTCCGCAACGACGCCAGGTCCGAGCCTGCCTCCGGCTCGGAGAAGAGCTGGCACCAGATCTCCTCGCCGGTGAGGATCGGCCGCAGGAAGCGCTCCTTCTGCTCGTCCGTGCCGAACTCGATGATCGTCGGACCCGCGAGGTCCTCACCGATGATGTTCAGCCGTTCGGGGACGCCGGCGCGGTCGGTCTCCTCGGCGAAGACCGCGCGTATTTTCGCGTCGGCGCCACCGCCGCCGTACTCCTTCGGCCACGACAGCCCGGCATAACCGGCGTCGAACAACAGACGTTGCCACTGCCGCCAGAACGGCAGCTTTTCGACCAGATCGGCCGGCTCCGGCCAGGGAAGGCGCGGAAGTGCCGTCGCCAGCCATTCCCGGACCTCGGCGCGGAAGTGTCGTTCCCCTGGCGAGTCCGCAAGATCCATACTTGCACCCCTCATCCGCGATTGATGCGATGGTACTATAGGTCAGACCGAAAAGGGGTTTTCGCGGTGACCACATGCACGGTGACCACATGCACGGTGGCTACTTACATGGTGACCACTTGCACAGCGGCCGCTGGCACGGGGAGGACTTGCGCGGTGGCGGCTTTCACGGTGGCGAGGAACAACGGGTGAGCGACGGGAAACTCATCGGCACGGTCGTGGACGAGATCGCCTTCGACGTCGAGCGCGGCAAGATCTGGGAGTTCGCCCGGGCGACGTTCACCACGGACCCCGTGCACACGGACGCGGACGCCGCGCGCGCCGCGGGTTTCGACGATCTGCCGGCCACCCCGACCCACGTCGTCGTCGTCGGGCACTGGCGTGACCAGCGCGCCTTCGTCGACAGGCTCGGCCTGGCCCTCGAGCGTGTGGTCGTGGGCTCGGTGCGCTGGCAGTACCTGCGCCCGCTGCGGGCCGGGGACTCGCTGCGCGCCGTGCGCCGCGTCGTCGGCGACGAACGCCGCGACGGGAAACGCGGCGGCTCCATGCGCGTCGTGACACTGGAAACCGAGTATGTCGACGCCACGGGAGCACCGGTCGTCCGGCAGCGGGATGTGCTCATCGAGCGAGGAAAGAGCGCATGAGTCACCCTGTTCGGGCCAGGCAACCCATTCGGGCCGCGGTCGGGGACACCCATCCGGCCCGGGAGATCGGGCCGCTCACGCAGACCGACATCGTGCGTTTCGCCGGCGCGGGCGGCGATTTCAACCCGTTGCACCACGATCCCGAGTTCGTGCGCTCGAGCGGCTTTCCCGGTGTCATCTCGATGGGGCAGCTGCAGGCCGGGATGCTGGCCGGCTGGCTGTCGGACTGGCTGGGCGTGGAGCACCTGCGGGAATTCGAGGTGCGTTTCGTCGCCCCGGTTTTCCTCGGCGACGTACTGCGCCTGTCCGGTGAAATCGTCGCGGTCGACGGGCCGGGCCCCGCCTCGGCCGCCGCGCCGGTCACGGAGTCGGTCGCCGAGATCGCCCTGTCGGTGCGCCGGGGCGACGACACGGTGGTACGGGCCAGCGCGAAGGCCGTCGTCGCCTCGTCCTGAGGTCGCCGCGGCCCGCGCCGGCCCACCACTCCCCACACCGGCGGCCACCGCCGGTGGCCGCCACGCCGCTGTCGGGGCGTCCCCCGCGGAGCTCCGCTCGGCGCTGAGCGGGATCCGCGGGAGACGCCCCGGCTCACGCCCCGAGCTTCTCGGCCCTGAGCTTCTCGGCGATGTCGGCGCGCAGGACGTGTTTCTGGACCTTGCCCGTCGCGGTCATCGGCAGCCGCGAGACGATCTCCAGGCGCTCGGGCACCTTCTGGATGGCCAGCCCCCGGCCGAGCAGGTAGGCCCGCACGTCCTCCAGCGTCAGCGGCTCGTGCCCCGCGGCGAGCACGAGGTAGCCGCACAGCCGCTCCCCCAGCCGCTCGTCCGGCATCCCGACGACCGCGACATCGCCGATGGCCGGGTGGGCGGTGAGCAGGTCCTCGACCTGGCGGACGCTGATGTTCATGCCGCCGCGGATGACGATGTCCTTCAGCCGGCCGGTCACCCGGACGTAGCCGTCGGCGTCCATGACCCCCAGGTCGCCGGAGCGCGAGTAGCCGTCCGGGGTGAACAGGGCGGCGGTCTCCGGTGGGTTGTTGATGTACTCGAGCATGTGGCTGGGCCCGCGGAAGGCGATGTCGCCCTCCTGGCCACGCGGCACCTCGTGGCCCGCCTCGTCGACGATCCTGATCGAGGTGCCGGGYAGCGCCGACCCGTCGGAGGTGATCGAACGGGTCGGGTCGTCCTCCACCGTGCACATGGTGCTCACGGCGTTCTCCGTACGGCCGTAGAGGCTCAGTATCTGGCAGTTCGGCAGCAGGTCACGGGCCCGTTCCACGAAGGAGCCCGGTATGGGCGCGCCCGCGGAGACCCAGATCCGCAGACTGCTGGAATCGTGCTGGTCGGGGYCGTAGACGTCGATGAGCATCTGCAGGAACGTCGTCGCGGTCACCGAGACGGTGCAGCGGAACTTACCGATCTGCTGCAGCCCCGCGCGGGGCTCCCACACGTCCATCAGGTGGGAGGCGGCTCCGTGGATCAACGGTATGAGGAGGCTGGTGATGAACCCGGTGGTGTGYGTGATGGGCGACGGGCCGAACTGGACGTCGGACTGGCGGTAGCCGAGACCCTTGCCGAGCAGCCGCGAACCGCCAGCGAAGGTGTTGAAGGTGTGCAGGCAGCCCTTGGGGTTGGACGTCGTGCCCGAGCTGTAGACGATCACGAAGGGGTCGTCGGCGCCGACACCCGCGCCGAGTTCCTCGGCCGTGGGCACCGGGCCGGTGGCCGCCAGCAGCGACTCGAAGGGGATCACCGTGTCGCGCTCGTCGGAGGAGCTCCCCCGCACCACGACGATCTTCTCCAGGCTCGGGCTGTCGGCCTGGAGCTTGGTGTACATGTCGAGGTAGTCGAAGTTGCGGAACTTCTCGCTGGTGACGGCCAGCCGGACGCCACCGTCGCGCAGGATGTAGCCGACCTCCTCGTTCCGGTAGATCGGCATGATCGGTATCGCGATGGCGCCGAGCCGTGACAGCGCCACCACGACCTGCACGAATTCCGTCCAGTTGGGGAGCTGGACGCTGACGCGGTCCCCCCTGCCGACGCCGAGGCGCCGCAGGCTGGCCGCGAGGCGTAACCCGGTGTCCCGCAGTTCCTGGTAGCTCAGGGACGCGCTGTTGTCCGTGACGAACACTTTGTCGGGCTGCTGGGAGGCCTGCGCCTCCAGGACGTCGAACAGGGTTTCCGCACGCCATACACCGGTGGCGTAGTAGGTGGCGATGTCGTCGTGCGAGTAGCGGTCCGTCACCGTTGTGAACATCATCGTGATCTTCCTCGTCGTCAACAGCTACCGTGCCCCAGGTCACACCATTTCAGTCAACCTTAGAATGGTTAGACCAAAAAGGCAACGAGTTGGAGCCGAACGCCGACGACGGGTCAGAACTGGACGATCTCGGAGTCAGACGATCACCGCATCTTCCACTCGGGAGCCCGCTTCTCCCGGAACGCCCGCACCCCCTCGACGAGGTCCTCGGTGGTGAAGGCCAGCGCGAGCTGGGCCTGCAGCACGTCCAGTGCCTCGCCGAGCGCGAGGTCCCGGGTGGCGTTGATGGCGTCCTTACCGAGCCTGATCAGCAGCGGCGACTTCGACGCCAGCTTGCGCGCCCAGGCCCGGACGGTGTCGTCGAACTCGGCGTCGGGCACCACCGTGTTCACAATGCCCAGGTCACGGGCTTCCGAAGCGCTGATGAGCTCACCGAGCAGCATCAGCTCGTTGGCCTTGAGCCGACCGACGTTGCGGTAGATGAGAGCCGAGATCATGAAGGGGAACGCGCCCACGTTGATCTCCGGGCAGCCGAACCGGACCGACTCCTTCGCGATCACCAGGTCGCAGGCCAGCGCCAGCCCGAACGCCCCCGCGAGCACGTCGCCGTTGGCGGCGCAGATCACCGGCTTGCCCAGGGCCCCGATCAGCTTGAACAGGCGCGGGAAGCGGTCGAGCCCGGTGTACTTGGTGATCGTCGGACGGTCGTCGGCGAACGCCTTGAGGTTGCCGCCCGCGGAGAAGATCCGCTCATGCGACGAGGTGAGCACCGCGACCCGCACGCCAGTGTCGGTCTTTGCCTCCTCCAGCGCGCCCAGGAGATCATCGAGGAGCTCGTCGCTGAGCGCGTTGCGGGTCTGCGGGTGATCCAGTGTCACGAGGGCGACGCCGTGGTCATCGACCTCGTAGCGGACGAGCTTGTCTGTCATCGGCGTTGTCCCTTCCCGGTACGGGGTGTTCAGTCCTGTGTCAGGACGATCTTTCCGAACCCGCCACCCCGCTCGAGGTACTGATGCGCCTGGTCGGCCTGGTCGAGCGGAAAGACCCGGTCGATGACCGGGGGCGCCACCCGCCGGGACGTCAGTAGCTCCAGCAGCCCGGCGAAGTCGCGGGGACCACCCATTGTGGTACCGAGCAGGTCGAACTGCCCGAAATAGAAGTGCCGTACGTCGATGCGCGCCTCCTGCGCGCGCGACGCGCCGAGAACCACCAGCCGGCCGCCCGGCCGCAACGCCTGGATCGACTCCTGCCAGGTGCCCACCGAATCCAGCACGAGGTCGAAGCCCCTTCCCCCGGGTGAGAGCTCCCTGGCCGCCTGTGGCCAGTCGGGATCGGTGTAGAGCACGCCGCCGCCGGCTCCGAGCCCACGAGCAGACTCGATCTTGCCGACCGAGGACGAGGTGACCGCCACCGAGGCGCCGATGCCGACCGCGAGGCTGACCGCCATCGTGGCGACGCCGCCACCGGCGCCGAGCACCAGGGCGGACTCCCCGGCACGCAGCCGGCCGCGGGTGAACAGCGCGCGATAGGTGGTCAGCCCCACCAGCGGCAGGGCAGCCGCCTGCGGCCAGCTGAGCCCGGCGGGCTTCGGCACCACACATTCGACGGGCACCCGCACCAGTTCGGCATAGGTGCCCGGCCGGTGGTCGCCGAGGATCTCCCAGGACGCGCCCGGCGCGCTGTCGTCCCCACCCCACCACAGCGAGGGCACGATCACCACTTCCTCGCCGGTGTCCACCCGTACGCCCGCGCCGTCCGCGCCGAGCACGTGCGGCAGCGGGGAGTGGTACCTGCCCTGCCGGACCAGCACGTCGTGCCAGTTCAGGGCGCTGGCCCGCAGCCGCACCGTGGCCCACCCGGGCTCCGGCCGCGGGTCGGGGAAGTCGGCGAACCGCAGGTTGCCCGCCGGGCCGAACTCGTCGAGGACAACCGCGCGCACCCTACCTCCAGAACCCCAACTAAAGGTCTGACCATTGGACCCTAGTGCTGGCGGGCGCGGGGGTGCAAGCGGCCCCGCTACAGGTGGTTCTGGCCGATCGTCAGGCGCAGGTACTGGGAGATGGCCTCCGCGCGGTTCTCCGCGCCCAGCTTGCGCAGGATGCGCTTCACGTGCGACTTCACGGTACCGTTGGTGATCACGAGTTTCTCGGCGATCCTGTTGTTCGTCGCGCCCGTCGCCATCAGCGTCAGTACCTCGAGCTCGCGGCCCGTGAGCGACTCCATCTTCGACGAGCGCGTGGTGTGCARCAGCCGGGTGGGCCGGGTGGCGGCGAGCGCGGTGGCGTGCTCCCGGCTGGCGAGGTCGATCTCGGCGCCGGCGAGGTCGTCCAGCACCGACTCGACGGTCTGCATCGCGCTGCGCACCTGCTCGCGCTGGTCACGCAGCCGCCCCAGCAGCACGGCACGCTCGAAGATCTGCCCGAAACCCTCGGCGAAGGCCCACAGGATGTCCCGGTCGAGAGCGGACACCTGCTCGGACTTGTAGTCCGCGTGCAGGAAACCGATCACCCGGCCGGTCGGCATGAGCGGCGCCGCGACGTAGGAACGCAGCTCGGAGGCGTCCAGGAGCGGGCGGTAGACCCGCCGGTCGTGCGCGCCGTCGGTGACCAGCGCCGGTTCACACCGCCGCACCATCTCGCTCTCGAGTAGCAGATGATCGAGGTGGATCTCCGGGATGGCGCTGATCCACTTCCGGAAGGTCCGCTCCACCTCCTGGTCTGTGACCGCGTAGCTCTTCCACGGCCGCCACACCGAGCCCTCGACCCGGRAGAGCATCACCCGGTCGAAACCGCAGCTGTGCACGACCGACTCGCACACACGGTTCAGCAGCTCGTCCGATTCATGTACTTTTCGCAGCTGGGCCAGGCCGGCGTCGAGCATGTCCAGGCGTTGTAGGCGCTCGTGGACGAGGAAGTCGTGGATCTCGTAGCGGATGGTGTGCAGTCCCGCCAGCGCCGTGCTYACGTTGACGAGCGAAGCACCGTCCGGGTACTTCGCGGGTGAGACGAGCCGGTCGCGGAGCAGGCCACTCATGACCGCGAGTTGCCCGTCGACAGCGCTGAGGTCGTCCGCGGGCCTGCGGGCGATGTCCCGTCCGGCGCCACCGACCAGCTGATCGGCGGTCACCAGCAGTTCACGCGCACAACGCATCAGGTCAGGCCGCCGACGCGTCCCKACCGGAACCATCGCATCCGCGGCGTCCCGGGGGTCTCTTCCCTTCGGTGGAGTCATCGCTGCCAGATCCAGTTCGTAAGGGCGTACCGCACCGGCCTGCGCACCGAACCGGTGTGGCGTGTGGCATGTAAGTCTAGGCCCGACCGATCGGTTTAGGCCTGACCAATCCCGGATTAGGTCTGACCAATCTTCACGGCTGACGAACCCCCGAGGTGGCCCGCCCCACCCCGCCAGCGCCGGCTCATCGCCGGCCCGTTCCGGCCAGCGATGGCGTGCGCGGCTCTGCCGCCAGGGGCTTCCGACGGCGAGAACAAGCCCGTCGATGTACACGATCGTGGACTTGCGGTGACAAAAAGGGCGGGCCGCGAGGGGCGACGGGAGAACCGCCGATGGGGACGGCAGTGGCGGCGCTTCGCGGGACCGGTCCGCGGGCGGGRCCTCGAGCGGCGCAAAGACGCAGGTCAGGGCCGTGTGAACAGGCTGCGGGGCCACGACGCGCGCACCCCGCTCCGGTACGGACGGGCTTTTCCGAAGGAGAAACCCGGGAGAAGGCATCATGAATGTCTCCGTGAACCGCGACCCGCGTGCYGGGCATGGGTAGTAGTTGCTTGCTGCATGCTTGCTACTTGCTTGCTCTACCCGCGGTCTTCGACCTTGCGGATGACGCCGACCAGGTGACATTGTTGTATAGCCGACCGGATGACGGCCTGCGTTCTTCCGTGCAACGCGCGACATCGATGTGCCCGATGTCCGCCATCGTGATCGAGGAGTGAACAGGTGCGCCCTGCCGTTGCCGAAGCGGTTCCGGCCGGCCCGTCCATGGTGGTGTCCCCACTCGCGACCCAAAGCCGGGCCTGACGAAAAAGGATGTACGCTGTGCGAAGCACGATGCAGGACTTCCCTCTGACGGTGCGTTCGATAGTGGCGCACGGTGTCTCGGTCCACGGCGATCACGATGCGCGGACCGTGATCGCACCAGGCCAGGTCAGCCGTGTCACGTATGCCGAGATCGGTGCGCGAGCCGCCCGGCTGGCAGGTGCCCTGCGCCGGCTCGGCATCGTCGGGGACCAGCGGGTGGCGACCTTCCAGTGGAGCAACCAGCAGCACCTCGAGGCGTACGCGGCCGTACCGGCGATGGGAGCCGTGCTGCACACGCTGAACATCCGCCTGGCCGCCGAGCAGGTGGCCTACATCGCCAACCACGCCGAGGACCAGGTCATCATCGTCGACGATTCCCTGATCCCATTGCTGGCCGGGGCCCTGCCGAAGATAGACAGCGTGCACACGGTGCTGGTGAACGGCGACGGGGACACCTCCGCCCTGGAGGATGCCGGCAAGCAGATTCTCCGGTACGAGGAGGTCCTTGCCGCCGAGCCCGAGGAATTCGACTGGCCGGCCGTTGACGAACGCGACGCGGCTTCGATGTGCTACACCAGCGGCACGACGGGCAACCCCAAAGGAGTGGTTTACAGCCACCGGTCGCTGTGGTTACATTCGCAGGCTGCCTGCACCGCGCAGGGTTTCAGCATCAACGCTGACGACACGATTCTCACCATCGTGCCGATGTTTCACGCCAACGCCTGGGGCCTGCCGTACGCCGCTCTGATGAGTGGTGCCAATCTGCTGCTGCCCGGGCCCTTCCTGCAGGCCCAGACGCTGGTCGGGACCATCGATCAGGAACGCCCGACCGTGTCGGGAGCCGTTCCCACCATCTGGAACGACATCCTGAACCACCTGCGGAACAACCCCGGACCCGACCTGTCCTCGTTGCGTCTGGTGCTGTGCGGCGGATCGGCGGTGCCGCGCTCGTTGATGGAGGCCTTCGACAAGGAGTTCGGCGTCCGGATCCTGCATGCCTGGGGGATGACGGAGACCTCTCCGCTGGCGGCGATCGCCCGGCCGCCGGCCGGCCTCGACGAGGAGGAGACGATGCGCTTCCGGGTCACCCAGGGCAGGCCGATCGCGGGTGTAGATCTTCGCATCGTCGACGACAACGGCATCGAACTGCCCGCGGACGGGAAGTCGATCGGCGAGCTCGAGGTCCGCGGGCCCTGGGTCACCGGAGGCTACTACCGCGACGACGACCCGGAGAAGTTCCACGACGGCTGGCTGCGTACCGGCGACATCGGCAGAGTCGACCCCCTGCACTACGTCACGCTGACCGACCGGACGAAGGACGTCATCAAGTCGGGTGGCGAGTGGATCTCCYCGGTCGAGCTGGAGAACACGATCATCGGCCATCCGGGCGTGCTCCAGGCCGCCGTCATCGGCGTGCCCGACGAGCGGTGGCAGGAGCGTCCGCTCGCGGTCGTGGTGCTGCGGGACGGAGCGAGCGTGACGGCCGAGGAGCTGCGGACGTGGCTGACGGGCAGGGTCGCGAAGTGGTGGCTGCCGGAGAACTGGTCGTTCGTGGACGCGGTCCCGCTGACGGCGACCGGCAAGTACGACAAGAAGGTGCTGCGCCGCCAGCACGCGGACCAGCTTCTGACAGTACAGACCATCTGACGCCGCCAGGGCGACGGACAGGCGACGTGCACCGGTACACCGCGAGGTAGCGGGACGGCTGTGGGAACCCGGGGGCCGTGATGCGGACGGCCGCACCCCGGGCCATGGGGTACGCGGTGCCAGGGATCATCCCTGACACCGCGACCCTGTTTGTTTGTCCGCTCGTCCGCCGCCCGCAGGACGCCGGGACGCCGGGACGCCGGGACGCCGGGACGCCGGGACGCCGGCTCTACCGCAACGGGAAGCCGAACCGGACCGCCAGCCCGCCCCCGCATCGAGGCGATGACCGGAACCCGTACGGTCACGGCGACACGACGCCCGGTGCGGGCCAGTACGATGCGGACCCAGTGCGGGGCCGGCCGAGCGGCACCTCCGCGCGGCCGGGTCCGCAAGGGCCATCGTTGGCACACCTGTACGCTTCTGGACCTCCCTGTGCCCTGCCACGATGTGCGGGTGCCCCAAGGCGAGAGGCAGCGGTGCGCGCTACTGCCCGGGCGCGGCCCTGGCGCGCACCATGCTGAAGCACCTGCCGACCGAGGTCGGCCCCGGATTCCGGACGTTCCCGTCCCGAGCCGAACTTCCCGGTCGCCAACCTCATCAACGGGATCAGGAGCCTCCCCGCGACGCGGACCCCTGAGAAGCGCTGATCGCAGGCACGTTCACAAGGCCACCACCCGGGCATCGGCGCAACCGGGCAGCCGCCTCGCTCGCTTACGGGAGCCGCTGCAGGTGGCCACGAAGGCGTTAAGGATCTTCAAAGTGGAACAGTCAGGCGCCCAGGCCACATCGACGATCACAGCACGACGTCAACAAGATGTTACTTTAAGTAAGTAAATCAACTTAATAAGTAATATTATTGATATTGTCAGCCGTCGATTCGACAGGATCCGCTACGAATCAGTGCTTCTGTGTACGGCACGCACGCTACCCTCTTCGAAAAAGAAGCTCGGTCGTGCTCACGTGGGTGACCCAGCGGGTCAGTCAGCCGTATGGTTTGGCGCGTCCACAACGCGGTCGAGTGACAGAGATCGACAGAACGTGACAAGGCCGGACTTTGACTTCTGATCCGCCAGGCGTCCAGCGCTGGACGCCTGCGCCAGTCGAGGAGGCTCATCGTGTCCACCGGGGACATCAGGTGCCACGGGAGAAACCACAGACCGATGATCGGCGACCGCATGCACCAGCGGTCGATCTCCGACCGGACGGTGAGCGAGGTGCTCACCATCATCGGCAAGGCTCAGGCACTCCTGTGCTCCCAGCAACTGCCCGACACCACGGAGATCGACGACTTACCCGCCGCCAGCAGCGCGTTGGAGGCCGTCTGGCACGGCGTGTGCGCGGCCGCGGCCGGTGACCACGCCACCGCCGACCGCCTGGCCGGTGCCGACGACCTGCTTCCACTGCTCATCCAGTTGAAGAGCACCGACGACGACGTACGCGAGGAGCACGCCCACCACCATTCCAGCACGATCCGTAACGTTCAGAACGCTCTCAGTCGATTACACCAGATGTCCTCGGTATCCGAACTGATCGAGGCAACCCCGGGCATCGCGTGCACGATCGGGTTCGACCGGGTGATCATGTCACGCATCCACGAGTCGATCTGGGTACCCGAGACGATGTACGTCGAGGGGGACCGGGAATGGGCCCAGGTCATCGTGCGAGCCGGGCAGGACAATCCGCAGAAGCTCGTACCCCCCCTGTTCGAGACGGAGATCGTACGACGGCGGCGACCGCTCATCGTCACCAACGTCCAGGATGAGACACGGGTCCATCGGGCGATGGCCGAGGCGGCCCGGGTCAGAAGCTACGTCGCGGTACCGATCACGACCTCCTCCCAGGTGATCGGTTTCCTGCACGCCGACCGCTACTACCACCGCGGCGAGCTCGCCGAGTTCGACCGGGACATCCTGGCGGTCTTCGCCGAAGGCCTGGGCTATGCGCTGGAGCGCGCGGTCCTCCTCGACCGCCTGGCCCAGATGCGCACCGAGATGCTGCGCTACACCGCCGGGCTGGCCGCGACGATGAACGACATCGAGGAGCCGATCAGGTTTGGCGCATACGGGATGAACCACGGGTTCGCCCGGCCCGTACGCCCGTTCCACGACACCCCCTGGCCCACGGACTCYCGCCTGACCAGGCGCGAGATCGACGTGCTCAGGCTGATGGCCGCCGGCAACACCAACGCGCGCATCGCCGACCGGCTGATCATCTCTGAGGGAACCGTGAAGTCCCACGTCAAGCACATCCTGCGCAAGCTGAACGCGGCCAGCCGTACCGAAGCGGTGTCGATCTGGCTGCACAGCGAGCGGGAGGCGTCATGAGCCGCCGGGAACAGCCCCGCGCCAGCGACAAACAGACGACCGACAACGAACAGACGATGTCCGTCCGACGACACACCGGAGCACGGACGGGTTGACACCGTTCACGACACCACCCCGATCATCACCCTCCTGACCATCACCCTCCTGACCATCAGGTCAGATCGGTGGGTGGTTCGCCCAGGCGACCGGCAGCATCCCTCCCGCACCTGGAATCCCGGCGTGGGAGGGACGGGATGCTACAGGCAAAAATATCACTGTCAGTGATGGCGGCGGGCCGCTGGAACACAGACAGGCGCCGACGGGAGTAACTCCCGGTGACGTCCTACCGGGCCGTCATGACCGTGCCGCCGAGTCTGCCGCGGCGTCGAGCGAGGTACGCGAGAGGACCGGGGCGTCACGTCCCGTCCCGAGGGAGCCGCCGGGCCGGCCGGCCGGGGAGCCCGCGCTCTCCTCGTGGTACTCCTCCTCGACGTTGACCGACCAGACGTCGTGGGTCGTGCCGGTGGCGATGTTCTCGGCGGTGAGCATCGCGGTGAGCATCGAATGGTCCTGGTTGTTGTACCG
Organism: Protofrankia sp. BMG5.30; assembly: GCF_001983005.1. Classification (NCBI taxonomy): domain Bacteria; kingdom Bacillati; phylum Actinomycetota; class Actinomycetes; order Frankiales; family Frankiaceae; genus Protofrankia; species Protofrankia sp. BMG5.30. The sequence continues at coordinate 185,917 of NZ_MOME01000015.1, forward strand.
GAACATGCCGTTGCGGCCGACCGGGTGGACGTTGGTGGCGTGCTCGGCGAGCCAGCCGCGTATCACGTCGACGTTCGCCCGGTAACGGTCGTCGTAGATGGGATAGGCCTTGCCCTGGCGGACCACATATCCCGCCTCGACGTCGTCGTAGTCGACGAGGCCGAGCTTGGCCAGCTCCCGCCTGCCCTGCTCGATGAGCTCGTCGTCGGGAGCCGTCCAGGCAGCGTCGCTCTCGAAGACCGTGTACTCCAGGCCGAGCACGTTACGGCCGTCCTTGACCAGGAACGGCGACCAGGAACCGAAGTTCTGGATGCGCATGGTCCGCACCTGCGGGTCGTGAATGTAGATCCAGTTGTCGTTCCAGGGCACCTTGTCGGCGGGCACCACGAGCGCGACGGTGATGAAGTCCCGGTAGCGCAGGTCGCGCGCGGCCTGCGCCACAGCGGCCGGGACGGGCGGGTCCATCGCCGTGATCAGCTCGGAGATCGGCATGGACGACACGACGTCGGTACAGGGGTAGACGGTGGTCCCCCCGTCGCCGTCGCGCGCGACGACCGCCGTCGCGCGGCCGTCGGCATGCCTGATGCCCGCCACGGTCGTGTTCATCACCACCTTGCTGCCGGCCGCGGTGACCTTGTCACGGCAGACCTCCCACATCATCCCGGGGCCGTACTTGGGATACTGGAACTCCTCAATCAACGAGGTGATCTTCTTTTGGTTACGGCGCGGCGAGACCGCGTTGACGATGGCGTTCGCCAGCGACAGGCTCTTCACCCGCTGGGCAGCCCAGTCCGCCGGCATCTCGCTGACCGGCACCCCCCAGACCTTCTCGGTATAGGTCTTGAAGAAGGTGCGGTAGAGGCGCCAGCCGAACCGGGCGACCAGCCAGCTTTCGTAGTCCGTCTGGTCCTTCGGCGGCCGGGCCCTGGCCCACAGGTACGAGCCGACGCACCGGGCGGCCTCGGCCGGGCCGAGGTTGCGCAACGCGTTCCCGGCGTTGATCGGATAGTCGTAGTAGGCGCCGTTGTAGAAGATCCGGCTCTTGCGCGGCCGCAGCAGGAAGTCGGCGTCGTCGAGAATCTCGTGCCAGAGCTCCTCGACCGCCCGGACCTTGGTGAAGAACCGGTGGCCGCCGATGTCGAACCGCCAGCCGTCGCGCTCGACCGTCCGGGAGATGCCGCCGACCTGACTGTCCGCCTCGAGGACGGTGGAGGCGATCCCGTACTTGTGCAGTTGGAAGGCCGCGCTCAGACCCGCTGGACCGGCGCCTATCACCAGGATCTCGCGACCGGGTTCCGCGGGCGGCGTTGAAAGCTCGGTCATGGGATGCAACGGCTCCTTGATGGCTGAAGGGGACGATTCCTGCGGCTGACTACCCGGCGGTGCCGGTCACCCTGCGCTGGCCAGCCCGCGGTGGCTACGTGGTGTGACATAGCGGTCACGACCCGATCGGAGATCGTCATCTTCGATGACCGTTCCCGCGTCGCCCGCAATGATCACGCTTTCCATCTTCACCAGAGTAGAGAGTAGATAGTCCGCGAGGGCGGGGGGACGGYGGGTCTCACCACAGCCGTCCGAGTGGCCGTCTGCTGGCCGTTCGGGTGACGGCTCAGGCGTCGGATGCTCCGGCCGCCGCGGCGAAGCCGGTGCGCAGGTCGGCAAGGATGTCGTCGATCCCCTCCAGGCCGACCGAGAGCCGGACCAGCTCGCCGCTGACCCCGCTCGCGGCCTGCTCGGCCGCGGTGAGCTGGGCGTGGGTGGTCGTGGCGGGATGAATGGCCAGCGAGCGCACGTCACCGACGTTGGCCAGATGGCTGTGCAGCGCAAGGGCCTCGACGAAGGCCCGGCCCGCCGCCGCGCCGCCGCGGATCCCGAAGGCCAGCACGGCGCCGGCGCCGGCCGGCAGGTAGCGCGTCGCCGCCGCGTGCCAGCGGCTGCTCTCCAGCCCCGGGTAGGCGACCCACAGCACGTCGTCGCGGCCCTCAAGCCAGCGCGCCACCGCCAGCGCGTTCTCCGAGTGCCGCTGTACCCGCAGCGACAGCGTCTCCAGCCCCTGYAGCAGCAGGAAGGCGTTGACCGGCGACAGCGCCGGGCCGAGGTCGCGCAGCAGCTTCGCCCGGGCCCGCACGATGTAGGCGAGCTCCGGGAAGGCCTCGAGGAACACCAGCCCGTTGTAGGACGGATCCGGTCTGGTGAACCGTGGGTAACGCCCGTTGCCCCAGTCGAACCGGCCGCCATCGACGATGACCCYGCCGATGGACGTGCCGTGCCCGCCGATGAACTTCGTCGCCGAGTGCACGATCACGTCGGCGCCGTGCTCAAGCGGGCGGGACAGATACGGGGAGGCCAGGGTGTTGTCGACGATGAGCGGCGCGCCCGCCTCGTGCGCGACCTCGGCCACCCCGGCGATATCGAGGACGTTCCCGCGCGGATTGCCGATCGTCTCCCCGTAGAAGGCGGCGGTGTTCGGGCGCGCGGCGGCCTTCCAGGCGCCCAGGTCGTCGGGGTCGTCGATGAAGGTCGTCTCGATGCCGAACTCGGACAGCGTGTGGGCGAACAGCGCATACGTCCCGCCGTACAGCGACGACGACGAGACCAGATGATCGCCGGCGGAGGCGATGGTGAGGATCGCCAGCGCCTGCGCGGCCTGCCCGCTGGCCGTCGCCAGCGCCGCGACACCGCCTTCGAGGTCCGCGACCCGCTGCTCCAGGACGTCCTGGGTCGGGTTGACCACCCGGGTGTAGGTGAACCCGAACTCGGCGAGCGAGAACAGGTCCGCCGCATGGCGGGTGTCCTCGAAGACGAACGACGTGCTCTGGTAGATCGGCACCGCGCGGGCGCCCGTCGCCGGATCCGGCTGGGCGCCGGCATGGACCTGCCGGGTCTCGAAGCTGTACGTCGTGGACTCGCTCGTCACGGGTTTCCTCTCACTGCTCGCTACCTGGTCGGTTCACTGCCTGGCCGCCGTCTGTCACCGCTCACTGTCCGGCCGCCGTCCGGCCGCCGTCCGGCCGCTGTCGGCTCACCTGCCCACAACCGGCGGGCCGGGCGGCATGATCAGTATGCTCCTCGGCCGGCGGGCGCCTCGACGTCGGAGTAGTACCGCCGGGCCACCTCGGGATGGCTGCGCAGCCAGCTCTTGAGGGTGTTGACGCCGTGCTCGGCAAAGATCGGGTTGCGCGGGTCGGGAGGCGCGGACGGCGGTAGCTGCCGGCGCAGCTCCTCCGGCAGCGGCAGGGGTGCCAGCGTCGCCGACAGGTGCGGGCCGAAGAAGAAGGCCGCCGACACCCGCTCCGTCCCGGCCGGTGGGCTGACGACCCGGTGCACGGTCGCCCGGTAGTAACGCTGGGTCGCCAGTTCGAACATCTCGCCGATGTTGACCACGAAGGTCCCCGGTACCGGGGTGACGTCGATCCAGCCGTCGGCCGGCACGTCCGTACCCGCCTGCGGGCTGCGCGCGACCTGCAGGCCGCCGGTGTCGTCCTGCAGGACGAACGTGACGAAACCGCCGTCCTTGTGCGCGCCGACGCCCTGGTCGTAGTCGGCCGCGAAGCCCGCCGGCGCGGGCAGGTAGCGGATCAGCTTCAGATGCGAGCGAGGGTCGACGGCGAACCTCGGGTCCAGCTGGTCGGCGGCCAGGCCGAGCGATTCGGCGAACGCGTGGACCAGCGTGCGGGCGAGCCGTCCCAGCTCGGCCATGTAGGCATCGACGATCTCCCGCATCCGCGGGAGCGCGRCCGGCCACTGGTTGGGGCCGTCGAGGCGCAGGTAGGGCGGGTCGTGCGGACCGAGCTGGCGGACGGGGCGCTCGTCGCCGACGTCGATCTGCTCACGGATGTCGGGGTTGTCCCGGGTGATCTCGTGGCCGAGTCGGGTGTAGCCGCGGAAGTGCGGCGAGTGGACGTTTTCGATCTCGAGCTTGACGTCCTCGGGCAGGTGGAAGAACTCCCGGCTGACCGCCAGCACGGCGGCGGTGGTGGCCGGCGGGATCCCGTGCCCGGTGAGGTAGAAGAAGCCCAGCCCGTGGCAGGCCGCGCGCAACGCCGCCAGGAACGCCGCCCGCCCGGGGCCGCCCGTGCGGTAGGGGCCGATGTCCAGCGTGGGCAGGGCGGCCACCGGCCCGGCAGGCCCCGGCCCGTCCGGGCCGATGCCGTCAGCGTCGGAGTTGGAGTCGGCGCTTTCGACACCGATGCCGATGCCGATGCCGCCGGCGCTGGCGTTGTCGGTGTGGGTCGTCTCGGTCATCGTCGGCCTCCTTGTCGGTCGTGGGCCGGAAGTGACGGCGGTCGGTGACCGCCGTTCGGTCGGATGCGCCTGGCAGCGGTCACGCGCTGTGCCGATCACGGGCGTACCGGCTGGCCGGGCGGGGCAGTCCCAGGTTCTCGCGCAGGGTCCGGCCCTCGTAGGAGGTCCGGAACAGGCCACGGCGTCGCAGGTGCGGGATGACCAGGTCCGCGAAGTCGTCGAGCGTCTCCGGCAGATACGGGAAGATCACGTTGAAACCGTCCGCGGCCTGCGTCTCGAACCACTCCTGGATGTGGTCGGCGATCGTCTCGGGGGTGCCGACGATGGTCCGCTCGTCACGGGCCAGCCCCCTGGCGAGCTCGCGGATGGTCAGGTTGCGGGCGCGGGCCCGGTCCACGATGAGCCGCTGGGCGCTGCGGCTCTGGTTCGAGGGGGGCAGCTCCGGCAGCGGCCCGTCCAACGGGTACGTCGACAGGTCGACGCCGCCGAGCCAGTAGGCGAGATCGGCCAGCGCCACCCGCGGGTCGAGCAGCGCGTACAGCCGCTCGGCCTTGTCCTCGGCCTCGGTGAGGGTGCGGCCGACGATCGTGGACAGCGCCGGCAGGACGAGGACATGCTCCGGGTTGCGGCCGGCCGCGGCCGCCCGCGCCTTGATCTCGGCGTAGAAGGCCCGGGCGGCGGCGCTGTCGGGATGGTGGGTGAAGACGACGTCCGCGACCGCCGCCGCCAGCGACCTGCCGGCCTCGGAGGAGCCGGCCTGGACGATCACCGGCCGGCCCTGCGGCGGCCGGGGGATGTTCAACGGCCCGGTCACCGAGAAATACCTGCCCCGGTGGTCGAGCCGGTGCACCTTGTCGTCGTCGAAGTAGATCCCGGACGCCTGGTCGTGGCGGAACGCGTCGTCGTCGAAGCTGTCCCACAGGCCGGTCACCACCTGATGGAACTCCGCGGCCCGCCGGTAGCGCTCGGCGTGCTCGACGTGCTCGGGCAGGCCGAAGTTGCGTGCCTCGGCGTCGTTGAGCGAGGTGACCAGGTTCCAGCCGGCCCGCCCCCGGCTGAGGTGGTCCAGCGAGGCGAACGTGCGCGCCAGGTGGTAGGGCTCGTTGTAGGTGGTGGACGCGGTGGCGATGAGCCCGATCCGGCTGGTGGCGGTGGACAGCGCTGCGAGCAGGGTCGTCGGCTCGAAGGAGTCGTTGACCACCGAGACCCGGCGCAGCACCTCCTGGTCGGCGAAGGGCACCCCGACGAGGTCGGCGAAGAAGAGCGCGTCGAAGCGGGCCCGCTCGGCGGTCCGCGCCAGGTCGATCAGGTGCCGGATGTTCACGCCCGCGTCCGGGACGGCGCCCGGGTGCCGCCAGGCGGCCAGGAACTCCCCCGGCGGCTTGAGGAAGGCGTTGAGATGCAGCCGTCGCCGGCCGCCGTGCTCGGTGACGCCGGCTGCGCCGGTCGCGCCGGTCGTGCCGGGTGCCACGTCAGATGCCATAAGTCACCGGCTTCCCTCCGCCGTCCCTGCCCCGTCCCGCCGCCTCGCGCCCACCGGCCGTGGCCCGGCGCCCCCGCCGCCGCCGATACCCGCGCTGTCCCCGATGTTCGCGCTGCCCACGATCGCGGCGTCCCTGACGCCCACGGCATCCTCGGTGTCGGCCCACGGACGTGCGCCGGCCCGGGGGCGCGGCAGCCCGAGGTGGCCGCGCAGCGTCGTCGTCTCGTAGGCGTGGCGGAACAGCCCGCGGCGGCGCAGCTCGGGGACGACGTGGTCGACGAAGTCCTCGGCGGCGCCGGGCAGGTAGGGAAAACTAACGTTGAAACCGTCGGCGGCGCGGGTGGTGAACCACTCCTCGATGTGGTCGGCGACATCCTCCGGGGTGCCGACCACGGCACCCGCGGTGGTGAACCGCAGCGCCAGCTGGCGGATCGTGAGGTGCTCGCGGCGGGCCAGGTCGAGCATCAGCTCCTGCCGGCTCCTGCTCCGGTTGGTCGCGCCGATGGGCGGCAGCGGCCCGTCCAACGGGTACCCGGACAGGTCGAGATCCCCGATGTTGTCCTGGACGAGCCGGCGCGCCACGTCGTCGTGGACCAGTTCCTGTAGTTCGGCCAGGCGGGCCCGGGCCCGCTCCCGGGTGCTCGCGACGAACGGTGAGAGCAGCGGCCAGACCAACAGGTGGTCGCTGTCGCGGCCGTACGCCGCCGCGCGTGCCTTGATGTCGGCGTAGAACGCCTGGGCGCCGGCCAGCGTGGTCTGGGCGGTGAACACCACCTCGCCGTGGCGGGCCGCGAACGCCAGGCCGGTCTCCGACGAGCCGGCCTGGAAGATCACCGGATGGCCCTGCGGCGGCCGGGAGATGTTCAGCGGCCCGCGCACCGTGAAATGCGGGCCGGCATGGTGCGGGGTGCGCAGACCGGCCGGGTCGTAGTAGTGCCCGGCCGCGGCATCCCGGACGACCGAGCCGTCGTCGAAACTGTCCCACAGCTTCCGGACGACCTCGACGAACTCCTCGGCCCGCAGATAGCGCGCGCTGTGGTCGAGATGGGTGTCCCGGCCGAAGTTGCCGGCCTCCAGCGGGACCACCGACGTCACCACGTTCCAACCGGCCCGACCGGCGGAGAGATGATCCAGGGAGGCGAACCTGCGCGCGATGTGGAACGGCTCGTTGTACGTCGTCGTCGCGGTGGCGACCAGGCCGATCCGTTCGGTCACGGTGGACAGCGCGGCCAGCAGGGTCAACGGCTCGAAGTGGTCGGCGCGGGCGGTGCGCCGCAACGAGTCGTACTGGTGTCCCCAGATGGCCACGACGTCGGCGACGAACAGCGCGTCGAACGTCCCCCGCTCCAGCGTTCTGGCCAGCTGGATGTGATGGTCGAGGTCGAGCTGGCCGCCCGGCGGCGAGGAGGGGTGCCGCCAGCCGGCGATGTGCCCGCCGGAGCCGTGCAGGATCGTGCCCAGGGTCAGCTGGCGCCGGGAGCGGCCCGGTGCCGGCGCCACGTCCGTGACGGAGGTCATGTCGGGGTCCTCTCCACCGCCGGCGCGACGGCCGGGGCGTGCCGAGGCGGTGGGACGGGTCGATCGGTGCGTCGCGTCGTTGTCTGGCGTGTCGTTGCCTGGCGTGTCGTGATGCGCCGTGGCCGCGGGTGGCCGGCGGCGCGACCAGCTCACCGTCGCCGAGAATTGATCATCAATTGATCATCGTGGCCGGGCGGACCGCACAGGGTGCGTCACCACACGAGGCCACGAGCCCGCAGGACACGAGATGATGTTGACGGTGGACGGCGGATCCCGCGACTGTCGGGCCGGATCAACGGCGGCTCTGGTCGACGTCAACAGATCTGGTCGAAATGATGCGCGCGGCGGGAGGCCCAGAACGGATCGAGCATCACCGTCCAGGACGCGGATCCGGCACGCATCGTCCGAATGTAACCGCACCGGTGGCCAGGGGTCCAGCATCACCGCGCGGGCAGCAGCGGGCCAGCGAACGCTACGCGGCCGGTATCCATCGGATACGGCCAGGGATACCGCCGGTATCCATCGGATACGGCCAGAGATACCGCCGGGATCCGAGGGATACCGGCCGGGAATACGGCCGGACACAGGCCGTGGCAGGCCACCGGGCGAGATCGGGCGAACTCGGGGGATCCCGGCGGGCCGGCGAACAGGAGGGCCGGGACAACAGGGCCGGGGCAACGATGAGGCCGGCTGGTTTGGGTAGGGTGTGGCGGTCCCGGTTCGCCCGCGGTCGCGGGGGGAGGACGGGGGTGAGATGGACGGCGAGGGAGCACAGGGCATCACGCCCGGAGATCTTTTCGACGATCTCCCCATGAACCGCACGGTAACGGTCAGCGTGGACCCGCACGGTGTCGTCACCGCGTGCGGCTCGTACGCCCACCAGCCGCTCGGATACCCTCCGGCCGAGCTCGTCGGACGGCCAGCGGCCGACCTTCTTGCCGCTCCGCTCCCGCAACCGGCCCGATGCCACCTGACGGACGGGCGAAGCTGGAGCGGGACTGTCACCCTGCGCCACCGCGACGGGCACGGCCTGGACGTGTGGCTGCACGCCCAGCCACTGCTGGCCGGTAACGGGACGGTGGCCCAGTGGTTCGTGACCGCCGTCACCGTCGAGGACCTGCGCAACCACCAGCGTGAGCGCCAGGCTGAGCTGACGCTGGTGAACTGGGCGTTCACCCAGGCCCCGGTCGGTCTGGCGATCTTCGATACCGAGGTGCGGGTCTGCCGGCTGAACGACGAGTCAGCCCACATGATCGGCCTGCGGGAGCAGGACGCGCGCGGACGTCCGGCGGCGGAGGTGTTCCCCGCCCCCGGACATCAGCCCTCCGGCCTGGTCGAGCGGGCCCGCCAGGTGGTGCGGACCGGTGAGCCGGCGTACTACGRGGCCTTCCGCCGGGCACCGGCCGACTCCCACGAACGTGCCTGGGCGATCACCCTGTCACCGGTGCGGGACCCGGCCGGCCAGGTCCGAGGGGTGCTCAGCGCGTCGCTCGACATCAGCGAGCGGTACTGGGCCCGGCAGCGGCTGACCCTGCTCAACGAGGCCAACGCCGCCATCGGCAGCACCCTCGAGGTCACCCGCACCGCCCAGGAGTTCGCCGACATCGCCGTCCCCCGTCTCGCCGACTGGGCCAGCGTCGACCTCCTCGACACCGTCTACCAAGGTGACGAGCCGCCGTCAGGACCGATCACCACCCCGGTGGTGCTGCGCCGCACCGCCCACCAGTCCGTCTTCGCGGGGCAGCCGGAAGCCGTCGTCGCGCTGGGCCAGACCGACACCTACCCTCCGAACTCCCCCATCGCCATCGCCCTCGCCAGCGGACAGAGCGTCTCCTACCCGATCTCCGATCCGCGTGTGGCACGGTGGGTGGCGGGCAGCCCGCCGCGGGCCGCCCGGATCCGCGAGTACGGATTCCATTCCGTCATGATTATTCCGTTACGTGCCCGGGGAAGCATTCTCGGCGTCGCCGTCTTCATTCGTCACCAGCACCATCCCGAGCCCTTCACCCCCGACGACCTCGTCCTGGCCGACGATCTCGGTGCCCGCACCGCCGTCTGTCTCGACAACGCCCGCCGCTACACCCGCGAACGCGCCACCGCCCTCACCCTCCAGCACAGCCTGCTCCCCCACCACCTGCCGCGGCACACCGCCGTGGAGGTCGCCTCCCGCTACCTGCCCGCCGGCGCCCAGGCCGGCGTCGGCGGCGACTGGTACGACGTCATCCCGCTCTCCGGCGCCCGCGTCGCCCTCGTCGTCGGCG